>JALNZH010000371.1 GCA_023229405.1 Bacteroidota bacterium | reverse complement strand
CAATATTATGTTGTACGGCATATAACGCGCCTGCAGCAATAATACCAGATTGACGCATGCCTCCACCAAGTACTTTTCTCCATTTATGCGCCCTTGTCACAAACTCAGCACTGCCACAAATTGCGGAACCTACCGGTGCTCCAAGTCCTTTAGAAAAACAGATCGACACCGAATCAAAATATTGCGCCCACTCACGAACAGTGACACCTGTTGCCACCGATGCATTCCACAACCGGGCACCATCCAGATGAAAGAGAATGCCCCGTTCTTTGCAGAACGACGAGATTTTTTTGATTTCCTCTATCGGGAAAACCGTACCGCCGGCCCTGTTGTGAGTATTTTCGACGCAAATCACTTTCGTTTTCGGCATATAATATAATGCCGGACGAATATGCGGAGGAAGATCTTCCGCCCGAAATACGCCTCGGATTCCCGGAATCGTTTGCACTTGAACGGCGGAAATGATTGATGGTGCGGCGGTCTCATAATTGAACATATGAGCATACTGTTCCATAATCACTTCGTCACCCATTTCTGTATGAGATTTTAGTGCAAGTTGATTACTCATACATCCGCTGGAAACAAAAAGCGCTTTCTCTTTACCCAGAAGAGATGCAACAGTTTCCTGTAGCGCATTAACAGTCGGATCTTCACCGAAAACGTCATCACCTACCTCAGCATTCGCCATAGCATGACGCATTGCCGGGGAGGGTCGTGTTACCGTATCACTTCGAAGGTCGATCAATTGATTATTCATTTGGTTTTCTAAAGAAAGCGTAACCTATTGAAAATAAAAAAAATAACAGTGCAATGCTTGCACAAATTCTTGCTAACCAATCACCATGTAAAGAATAAAATGTCAACGCTGTGTACGGTTGAATCTTCCGTTGGATATATGCTTCGGTGTACATTTCGGTCTTGTCATACATCTTTCCGCAAGGATCGATAAATGAAGAGATTCCTCCGTTGGCACATCGAACGACCCAACGTCGGTTTTCAACTGCACGCAATACTGCATACTGATTGTGCTGACGGGCCCCGGAGGTGTTACCCCACCAGCTGTCATTGGTCGTAAAGACCAGGAATTCTGCCCCCTTTTGGACGAATTGTGAAACAAATTCAGGAAAAATCGATTCATAACAGACCATTGCAAGAAACTTTGTATTCAATTGTTGACTGGAAAAAACAGTACTATCATGTGCCAAACCCCAATTACTAATACCGACACCCCAACGAAGAGGCTCAATTAAAAACGGAACTTTATTTGCATAAGGTATTCGTTCAGCAAACGGTACTAATCTCATTTTATTGTATGTTTGCAAAGTATCATTGTCAGGTTGAACGTACAAAATAGAGTTGAATGAGTCATACCTGGTGCTTCTTCCCTTTAATGTACTACTGGAAACAGGCGCATTACCTTGTTCGTAGAATTTTGTGTGCACGTATCCCGAAATGACTGACACTTTTAATTTATCAACGACGTTCTTAAACTCTTCCATCTCAAGAGGTAACTGAGGAAGGTCTAACAAAATAGCTGACTCAGGGAGAACAAATAGATCGAGACTATCGTTTACTTTGCGCTCCATAAGCCGAAGATATTCCACTGTTTGAGTCCATCGCCCTTGAAAGGTTTTTGCACCTTCCCACTTATTCCACGGATCAATATTCGGCTGGAGAATTCCGACGGTAATTCCTTTTCCATTGGGTTGCAACGACTCTAAAGGAGCGGCAGTATAAAAATTGGGGAGTAAATACACACCAAGAATGGCTCCCACTAAGTAATATTGTGATTTGGTCCTAACCCCGGCCTGAATTGATTTTACAAGAAAATATACAAGCACATTCATGACTAAAATCCAAAATGAGATTCCATATACTCCTGTGAGATCAGCAAATTGAATTTTTTCAAGTTGATATGTTTGTGTATTACCGAGATGAAGCCAAGGAAATGCTAATTCACCTAACGCATACAACCATTCCATTGAAATCCAAATAAATGGGAAAGATATAACAGCCCACCGTTGCCGAATCCTTTTTTTCACAAAAAAATATAGCATGGCCGGGATTGTAAAAACCAAAGGCTCCCACAAAAATAAAGCGATCCCGGCAATCATTAAATACGGATCATGACCATGAGTAAATCCCCCTACCCAATAGAGCGCTAATATTGAAAGAACGAAAAACGTACAATATGAATATCGAAAGAATCTACCGTACGATTCGATCAAATCTGCAAGAAGTAATAATGGTACCATTCCGACGCAGGCAAAAACTCCCAACGGAAAAGGAGGGAACGAAAAACTAATTAGGAACGCAGAAGAGAACGATAATGAAATGAAATATCGCTTTTGTGGATCTAATCTAAAGAATGATTTCACAATAGTTTACTTTGAATTATTAAAGAGTTTTCGAGAATTTTTTATCCAAATATTCCCAGGCAGAGACAATTCCGAAACCGATACCGAAACCAATGACACTGCCGGCAAAAATATCGGAAGGATAATGGACGCCGACATAAGGCCGAGATAACGCTACCAAGGAAGCAAAAATAAACCAATACATACGTTGTTTTGTGTAATACTTTCCGATTACCGCGGCAGCCCCGAAGTTATTGACAGCATGTGAAGAGGGAAATGACAAGCCTCCTCCACAATCGACCAACATTCTTACACCATCCAATGCCCTGCAGGGGCGCACTCTACCGAAAAATTCCTTTAAAAAAGAACTGTTCAATTGATCACCAATAATTACTGTCAGAACTAATAGTCCTATCGTAATTCGTGCTGTCCGTCCCCCTTTCCAAAGAAGATAAACAATCCAAATCCCAAGTATGAATAACGCAATTGAGTTTTTATTAAGGTCGGTTATAAAAGGCATGACCTGATCCAACACAGGATTTGCAATGGTCTGGTTTATAAAGAAAAAGAGGGATACATCGATTGAGTATAAGAATTCAACCATTTCTTTTCCCTTTGCGTCTCAACCATATAAATGTCAATAAAAGAACAGCTGCAATAATAAGTGCAGTAACAATTTGACTATAAGTCGTTAAATAAAATCCTATTACCTCCCAATTTTCACCTACCAATGTTCCAGCATATAATAAAATTCCATTCCATGCCAAAGCA
>JALNZH010000370.1 GCA_023229405.1 Bacteroidota bacterium | reverse complement strand
CGGTAGAAGTCTTTCTCACAGTCCGGCATAATTTTCTGACGTTCGGCAAATTCCACGGAATGACCTCTTCCCAAATCGAAGCCAAGATGGGACGAGTAATTGAATTGTTCGATTTGCGGGAAGTGATGAATCAAAAACCGATCGATCTGAGCGGTGGAATAAAACGGCGCGTGCAGGTGGCAAAAATATTCCTGGTGGACAAACCGGTTGTTTTTTTGGACGAAGCGACGACAGGAATGGATACGTTCAACAAACGCGCTACCGTTGCGGCGATCCGCGAAGAGGCACAACGAGGAAGAACCATTATACTGACAACACACACGCTTGAAGAGGCGGAAGAATTGTGCAACGCAATTGCGATTATCAATCACGGCAAGATCGTCGCCGGCGGCACGACAGACGAAGTAAAAAAAATGGGATTGCAACTGTTCTACTTATCGCTGAAATTTAACGAGATGGGGAAAGAATTGGAAGAGCTGATTCAAAAATTTGCGCCGGTAAAAATTGATATTGTCAATAATGAAGTAAGCGTAACAGTGCGAGAACACGGACTAGCGTTGAACATTCTCTCCCTTGCGCAGTCCACCGGGGCATTAAAACATTTTGAGATATCCACCGCCTCATTGGAAGATGTATTTGTAGAATTGATCGACGGAAAATCAACAACAGGTGACAGATGAAAAATGTACTGGCCGTCGTCTACCGCGATGCATTAATCCGTTTAACAAGTCTCACCTGGCTGTTTTTCGATATGGCGGTGCCACTGTTATATTTGTTGATGTTTGGCGTCGGATTTAACAAAGCGGTCGGACTCGGTGTCATCTCCAACGGTGCGTCGGTAGCGTATAATGATTTTTTCCTGGCGGGTGTACTTTCGATGTCTTGCTTCGGCAGTGCAATCAATCAGGCATACGGTTTTTTTGTGGACCGCGACAATGGTATCTTCTATGAATTTTTGACGTATCCGATGACCCGGGGAGAATTTCTGCTCGGGAAAATGGTCTTTCAATGCGTGATGTCGCTGGCACAAACAGCATTAACACTTACCGCGGCGGTGGTTATTCTCGGCATCCCTGTTAATGTGATGCTGCTTCCTCTTACAGTAATTGTAGTGATGGCGGGAATCGCCGGCTGGTTCTTTGCACTCTCCATCGTTGCCTTTCGGATAAAAAGAAACGATACGTTTAACACCGTGATTAACGTTGCATACTTTGTCCTGATGTTCGTCAGCAGTATGTTTTATCCGTTAGATGCGGTGCCAGACTGGCTGAGGTATATTTCGTATGCCAATCCGCTCACATGGCACACGGATGTTCTTCGCTATTTGACCGTCGGCATCGGCAGCAGCGCAGCGATTGCAGCGGAAACATTTGGATTCACTGCGTTCCTTTTCATTTCATTCTGGTTCGCCCAGCTGGCATTGAAAAAAACAGTCTGACAATCAAATGAACATGCGATAAAGAATGACCATTGCGTAAAACGAAAGGATCCCAAATTGAGTTTATGATCCTGGTATCCATTAACACAAAAAGACGGTCTTTCAACTTTTTTATAATACTCCTTACGATCCTATATTTCCATATAATTCTCTGGACGTTACTTTGATCCCCATCAGCTTCAAATACATGAACAGCTCCGCTTTATGATTCAGGTGATGTTCTAATGCGAAGAGGGACATCTTCCATTTCGGTGCACGGCCAAGCTGCAGCGTATCCAATTCGCCTGTTTGAAATTCCTCATCGCTCATTGACGGAAAAATATCCAGAAAATATTTTGAATTTTCCCGGTAGAGATCAACACATTCCTGAACCGTTGCACTCGGAGTCCGCCGATTTGTGACAAAAACATGGCGGAGCGAAGGAAGTGCCCATTCATTCTTTGCGATACCGTTTGCATTAAACCGTAACGCGTACGCCATGTGGTACATCAATTGTCCAACGGTAAACGATTCGTCCGTCGGTTTCCAGTCTTTTTGGTTCGGAGGCACCAATAAAAAAAGCGGTTCAGTCGGGGCCAGTTGGTGTGCGGCATAATCTTGGAATTGTAGCGGTGTCATGCGTTATCCTTCAAATTCTGATTCGATAATGATCTTTTGGTTGACGATACGAATATGCAGTACATTGGGACGGCAGCAGATGGAACAGTCCTCCGTTAACCTCTGCACTTCCCCCGCTTCCGGCTCAATAAAAATATCGTTGTCCTCGCCGCAAAATGAGCAAATAAACGATCCGTAAAAGTCCATAGCAGAAAATAGAGAAGTTGATTGCGAAAAACCATATCGGAACAATAGTATTTTGGTATCCGTCCAACCCGAGAGAACAGAATACTACCGAAGTGTCGAAAATATTGCTTGTCTCCCCTAATTTCATTATTTTTATATACTTACAACGATTTTTGTCACTCTACTATTTCACCATTCAATGTTGAGGAGTTATATTCGTATGCAATTGAAAACGTTAATGAAAACTACTTTCGTTTTCGCATTTTTTGCGGGAATTACTGGCTGCGGCGGATCATACGTTGCAGATATTGCCGGAGAGAAGATCTCGCTTGAAGAATTCGAACAAGTGTATGCAAAAAATAACGGCGGTTGGGACGTCGCTTCCAAAACTTCAATTGAAGACCGACAGAAGTTCTTAGATCTCTATGTCAAATTTCGTTTGAAAGTAAAAGAAGCGTATGCCTTTGGATACGATAAAGACAAAGAATTGCAGAATGAATTAAATGATTACCGAAAAAATCTGGCCGTTTCATACATGCTGGAAAAGGAAATCACAAAACCGGCACTCGAAAAGTTGTATCAACGAAAACAACAAGAGATCCGTGCAAGCCATATTCTTGTTGGAACTGGATCCGACAATCCCGAAGATACTCTCATGAATTTTAATTATGCAAAAAAGATCATCGATTCAATGATGCTCGGAATCCCGTTTGAAACTCTTGCGCTGCACAACTCTATCGATCCTTCAGTTCAATACAATAAGGGTGATTTATATTACTTCAGTGCCGGATCTATGGTTCCGGAATTTGAAGATGCCGTTTATGGTCTGCACAAAGGAGAAGTTTCGAAATATCCAGTTCGCACGCAGTTTGGCTATCATATTATTAAAGTGACCGATATCCTCCCGAATCAGGGACCGGTTCATGTCAGCCACATTATGAAACGGTTGAATCCGAA
>JALNZH010000030.1 GCA_023229405.1 Bacteroidota bacterium | reverse complement strand
CGTCATTGTTGCCACATACGGAAGCCGAAGGAGCAGTTCATTGAGCGTCACCGACTCCTGCACCGACAACTGCAGATAGAAGCAGGGAGCGAACGGATAGTCCGTTCTGTGACGGTTCCCGTCAGCGTCAATAATCCAGACCGTCATGCCAGCATCGTTGACGTAGGCATCGAACAACCATCCTTGCACTGTCATATCTCCTCCCCGTAATTGCGCAAGCGTTCTTTCAGTTCGTGTAGTTCTCCAACGAGTTTGACCAGGACGGATAACGTGATCTTATCCATCGTGATCGGTGTTGTTTGGAACGCGATCGACGGAAGATTCCGTTTAGCAATGCGAAATACTTCATCGAAGTGCTCCTGCTGTTCTTTTCGGAGCGCGCGTCGGAAGTTTCCCCACCGCTCCCGCTCTTTGTCGATCAGCCGTGTTGCTGTTGCGATCAGTCTTCCCATTTCTTCCTCGTCTGGCGGATGTACGGCTGTAGTCTGTGTCGATCCTGTAGGTAACATCGGCAATCCCCTTGAATGCATTAAAATAGATTTCCCGTTCTTTCAGTTGGAACCGGAGCGGCGCCGACACCAGCAGCGTCGAAATCCCCTCCGCTTTTAGCTGGACAAATGTTTGTCGTATCCTGTCAAGAATGTCGTGGATGTCGGCCGCGGAGACCTGATCGTCATCGATCAGGTCCAGCAGCCCAAACACCAACAGCGTGCACGCATGCACGGAGCGCATAAACTCAGCCAGACCGTCAGTAATCGTCACGTCCACCTGATAAAAAGTGTAGCACCGGCTGACATAGCCACGCTGCAACAGTGCTTCCGGTTCCAGTCCGCCCGATTTGAAGATCGTTGCCAAAAAGAATGGATCGGTGGTGTTCGCTGCATCAATAATCACGACGGGCTGCTCCTTCCGGAGGAAGTCCGCGGCCGCCAGCATTGCCGTATGATAGGCGCCGTAGCTACCATGCAGAAAATGCACCGCAGGCTGCGAGGTTTCCATCGCCAACTGAATGGTTTTGTATGATTGAATGACTGTTTCCATAAATGTTCTCCGTCTGAGACAGACTTCCTGCAAAACAACACAGCGGGTAAACAGTCCGCCTCAACAATATTTCTCTGTGCCTTTGTGCCTCTGTGGTTTGCTCTTCCATATTTTCAGCCGGAGAGTAACCCTCTAAAATGCACAAGCCCGACAACGCAGGACGTTTCTCCTGACACTATCGGGCTTGAAGGTCTCAACACCCGCTACATATTTCCTTATTAGCTATAGTAAACAACACGCATCAAAAGACATCCTTGGAAGTGATTTGTTCACCCTGAGTAAGTGTCGATGCTCTTTATCGACACGCACCGAAGGATGGCTTTGGAAACGACTTGTTCACCCAGGATGAACATCATTCCTGCTTTTTGATTTTTTTTGGAGAACATGTATAACAGTTTATCCCGCTTTCCTCAGCTTATGTTTTGATCGGAACGACACTTCCACATCCCCCACCACTTTCCCCGCCTCGCGAGGGAAATAGATCTGCACGCCGCCGTAATGATCATCGGGAGACTTCACATTCAGAATATCAAGTATCTTATTCAGATACGTATTGATCTTTTCACGTTCTTCTAACGTATAATCGCCGGTCGCCATTGTTATTCTGTGGAAAATTCGAAAAAAAATAACGTTTAGTGGTTCATCCTTCGGCGCGTGCCGCCCAATGGTCCCATCCTGAGCAAGGCTGGCGCTTCATGATTGCCGCTTCGAAAGATCATAGACTAGGCGGCACTTGCTCGGGATGAACACAAATTCTATGATACATTGAATGCTATGATGCTTTTCTATACTTCAGCATCTCATCGATCCGTTTCTTATCCAGCGCGCGGATCATTCCCACTACAACACCGACCACTTTAAAATTCTCATCATGTCGATCAATCACGATCGGTTTGTATTTTTTATTCGCAGGAACAAGGCGGACTGTATTTCCGTCCTGTTCAAACCATTTTACCGTCGGTTCTCCTTCCACCAGCGCAACAACGATTCTGCCGTTCTTCGGCTCCTGTTTCGGATCCACAAACAATAGATCGCCGGTGCCAATCTCCGCCTCGATCATGCTGTCCCCTTTCACATACACGCCGAACAGGTCCCTTGATGCTGTCAGATAATTCTCTACATTGACGAATGTTTCGGCGAGATTTTCCTGCGACATAAACGGATGTCCCGCCGGAACAAATCCGTACACAGGAATGCCCGCAGGTTTCTTTTGCAACAGCTCAATCCCTCGGGAAATGTGTGGGGTGTACTTCACATATCCTTTTTTCACCAGGGTCAGCACATGCTCCTTTGCGGCGTTCACATTGAATCCAAACTTCGTCGCCAATTCCTGCAGTGTCGGCGGAAGTCCCCGCTCGGAGAACGAATCACAGATTGCCCGGTAGATCTCAGCTTGTCGTGTGGTGAGTTGGTTTGAACGTGTCATGATTTGAATTTATACTGTATATATTTATACTGTATATATTTACACTGTATAAATTTACAGTATTTGGCGCAGCTTGTCAAGTATTTTTTTTCACGCCTGGAGAAAAAAAAAGATTCTCGCCGCAGGGAGAGGCATTTGCCATGCCAGCGTACGCCTGCCTACCGGCAAACCAGGCTGGCATCCAGTTTCTGGATTCCGGCGTTCGCCGGAATGACGTGGCAGGCCACGGGGAATTTAACCCTAAAGAGATTAAATAGAGTAGGAGGAGGTTCGTAAGAACCTCCATCCCCTCATCAAACCGTACTGACGGATTTCCCGTATCCAATGAATTTTTTGGATATACACATTATCATACAAATCTAAGCCGTGCCAAATACCATTCTTCATATCTCTGCCATAATATTGATAATCGAGCTCGGAAAATAATTTTGCATGCGACTGCTCAAGCTCTCATAAAACTTGAGCGGTTTTTATTTATGGTTGATGGTGATGATTATCCACTGTATTACTCGAAACAGTTTTTTTTTGGAGTCCCCGCAATTTTGTATGCGCAGTAGTAGATCGTGAATGTTAGCTTTCGATGCTTTCCCACTTAGGAAATTGCTCCTATTACCTGTAGGAGCCAATCGCAGACAACCACCACCAAAGTCGCCATCTTTCTAAGAAAAAATAGAAAAATATATTTCTTCTGCTGAATTACTCATTGCAAAATGGGCATCTTTTTATTATCTTAAGGCGTCTAAAAAAACGTACTCGGCTAGTGACGATATCCATTGTTAGTATTATTTGTCAGGTAATTCTCAATTCATAGACAAAAAAGAGTATCGAAGTAAGAAAAAATAAGCCTATTTATCTCGGAGAGGTGGGTGAGTGGCTTAAACCAGCGGTTTGCTAAACCGCCGTACGCTGTTAAGGTGTACCGAGGGTTCAAATCCCTCCCTCTCCGCATTGAAATTAACAACAATGTAATTTGTTCGGGGTGTGGCTCAGCCCGGTTAGAGCGCTTGGTTCGGGACCAAGAGGTCGGAGGTTCGAATCCTCTCACCCCGACAAATGTAGATAGCAGAATTTTTCTAACTACTTCTGTTATAACAAACATAATGTGATGTTGTAAAAGTGAATGAGATTCAGTCCGGTGAGAACGCCACACTGAAAACACCAAGGCCGGAGGTACTACCGAAAGCACTCCTTCGGAGGAATCCTCTCCACCATGACAAAACATACAGGGGACGTTCTCGGACGTCCCTTTTTCATTCCTGCACAGAAAAACGTATCCCAGACTTATTCAAGAGGTTGATATGAAAACTCTCCGTTATAGTATCCTGTTAATTCTCCCGTTATTCATTCCCGCTTGCGTTTCTATCGGTACATTCGACGAAATGCAGGCACATCGCGATGCGCTGCAAATAACGGTCGATTCACTTAAGACCGCAACCGCCGGATTACAGTCCCGTGTGGATGAACTCACAAAAGAGAATACGGCATTAAAAGATCAACAAACCATCGATCACACACTCATCGCCGAGCTGCAGGCAATGACCGATACACTCAAAGACCGTGTCCGCACTCTGGAGAACGATTTGACGATCTCCCAGCAAAATTATGAACAGTCGAAGGCAAAAAATTCTGCTGAAATCAAAAAGCTGTTGACGAATTTGGAAGGACTACAAAAAGACCTCGCAACTCGTGAACAGAAACTGCGTGATTACGAAGAGGCATTGGCGCTCCGCGATTCTTCCTTAGCTGCAATCCAACGTGATCTGATCGGACGTGAACAGCGCGTCGGCGATCTTGAGCGGCGTCTCGCGGCAAGGGATTCATCACTTCATGCATTGAAAGCACGATTGAATGATGCTCTGCTCGGCTTCACCAATAGCGGACTCTCCATCAACATCGTTAACGGCAGAGTCTATGTCTCCCTTTCCAATCAGCTCCTCTTCACCACAGGGAAAGCGGATATCGACAAACGCGGAAAAGAAGCGTTATTGGAACTTGCACACGTTCTAAATACGCAGGAAGATCTTACGATCCTTGTGGAAGGCCATACAGACGATCAAGCAGTGAAAAACCTTGGAGCAATCAAAGATAACTGGGATTTGAGCGTCGTACGGGCAACGGAGGTGATACGGTATCTGGCCGACGAAGGAAAAGTTGATCCAAAACGGATTACCGCATCCGGACGAAGTGAATATTTCCCGATTGATCCTGCGAATACATCGGAAGCCCGCGCAAAGAATCGTCGCACCGAGATTATTCTGATACCGAAACTCTCCGAGCTTTTTGAAATACTGGAACAATAGTTGTGAAAGAATTTAGAGGTGTTTTTGACTTCGTCATTGCAAGCCGTTCGTTGGCGAAACAATTTCGTTTTTCAATAAGAAGATTGCCACAGTGTGCCGACGGATATGTCGGCACTCACTGCAATGACAGGAGAAAAAATAATCTTAGCGTAACAGTCCTCTGTTGCGCTTTTTTATTGTTGGCATCGTGTTCAGGCATCGAACCAATTCATCGTACCCCGAATCCTGTTGCCGAAATGAAATATGACTTTTCTCTCGATCCCGAGATCCGTGTGCATGTGAACAGACCCTCATTCCCTGACTCAGGAAAAAAGACAATGGTAATTCTGTATGCATTGCCGAACGGCAACTCAATCGAAATGACGATCGGGAAACAATTACATGAGGGCGACGATTGGCATTACGATATTCAACACATCGGCGCACAAGTTCGGTTTTTGAGAAAACAACTTCCCGAAGTGAATATTGTTGTATTTTATCTTGAAAATAAACAAAAAAGCTGGCCGGCTTGGCGGAAGATGTATTCGAACAATCATGAAATCATCCGTACCATCGTTACGTCGTTCACTACACTGTATCATCCGGATACTGAATTTATCATCGCTGGTCACAGCGGCGGAGGCAGTTTTATCAATGGACTGCTCAACGCGTATGACACCATCCCACAGAAAATCTCCCGTATCGCGTATCTTGATGCAAATTATAGTTACGACGATTCTCTGGATCACGGAAAAAAACTGTTCCAATGGCTGTACGCTGATACAACACATAAATTGTCGGTGATTGCATATGATGACCGTGAAATAACCTTCAACGGAAAAAAAGTGATCAGTCCGACCGGCGGAACATACCGGGCAACACAGAGAATGATGAACTATTTTAGGGAATGGACTGACATCCGTTCATTTCAAGACTCCGCCATTCTTCAATATGAATCATTCAATAATCGCTCCCGGTTCATCGTGCACACAAATCCGGACACTCTCATTTTACATACCGTCCTTGTAGAGAAAAACGGTTTAATCCACTCCGTCCTGTTTAATACTCCAATGGAAGAACAGCAATACAAATTCTTCGGCCCCCGCGCCTACCAAGAATTCATCAGCGAGGAAGAATGACGCAAGAGACGCTAAAACGGGATCTTTCCTTTACACAAGCTGTAGCACTCAATATGATCGACATGGTCGGCATCGGACCGTTCGTCGTTCTTCCACTTGTCATCGGGATTATGGGTGGACCACAGCACATCGCTGCCTGGATCGCTGGCGCGGTTTTGTCTTTGATCGACGGATTTATTTGGGCAGAATTCGGAGCCGCAATGCCGAAAGCAGGGGGTAGCTACGTTTTTCTTCGTGAATCATTCGGCCCGCGCTGGGGAAGATTAATGTCTTTCCTTTTTATCTGGCAGACAATGATCCAGGCACCGTTAGTCATAGCATCCGGTTCGATTGGGTTCGCTCAATATCTTTCCTATCTTCTTCCCCTCGACGATGTCACCAGACGTATTGCATCCGGACTACTTGTCATCACGTTAACTTCTATACTCTATCGGAAAATCGGTACCGTCGGAAAAATTTCCGTTGCATTATGGATCGGCGTCATGGGAACAATGGCGTGGTTCATTTTCGGCGGACTCTCCCATTTTGACGCGGATCTCGCATTCAGCTATCCTGACGGTGCATGGGATTTTACCTGGGCATTCTGGGTAGCGTTGGGTCAAGCGACAGTAAAGACGATGTATTCATATCTTGGGTATTATAACGTGAACCACCTCGGCGGAGAAATCAAAAACCCTGAAAAAAATATCCCCCGCGCTATCTTCATTTCGATCATTGGAATCGCCATTCTTTACCTCGCAATGCAGTTTGCGGTAATTGGCGTAATCCCTTGGCAGGAAGCGAAAGAATCCCAATTTATCGTCAGCACATTAATTGAACGTCTTTATGGAACAATAGCGGCCAGTGTAGCAACAGTGCTCGTTCTCTGGATTGCATTCTCATCCCTCTTTGCAGTAATGCTCGGTTATTCCCGTATTCCTTATGCTGCTGCTATCGACGGAAATTTCTTTTCGGTGATGGGAAAACTGCATCCTACAAAAAATTTTCCGCACATTTCGTTGTTGTGGCTCGGAGGTACAGCGTTCATTTTCAGTCTATTGTTCCGACTGAGTGATGTCATCAGCGCAATACTTGCAATGAGAATACTTGTGCAGTTTATCGGTGGAGCTGTCGGAGTAATGATCTTGAGAAAAAGAATCGGAACGAAAAATCTTCCTTTTAAAATGTGGCTCTTTCCTCTTCCGGCAATCATTGCCATTGTCCTTTGGATCTCCATCATGTTATCCACCGGTTGGATGTTCGCACTTTCCGGTTTGGTAATGACTGTGTTGGGAATAATTGTTTATTTCATACGCGAAAATATACAACGGATAAAGGGGGAAATTTAGAGGGGGGTCTTCAGTTCTCCACCTGATGCATTGTTCGACGTGAATCGTATTGCCTGTTCGACTGTCGATACGCTAACACTAATTACTCCTCCACAATTTGAAACTCTTTCCCATTCGGTCTCCGCTCATCATACATCCTCAGCAACGCTGTCATTGCCGCCTGATTCCCCCGCTGTGCTGACTTCCGGTAGTAGAATACAGCACGAGTTTGATTTATCGGAACGATGATTCCCTTTTCATAACAATATCCGAGCGCCGTTTGCGCCAACACCGATCCCTGGTCGGAATATTTCATCAGCGCGTCAAGAGAACGTTGAGCATCGGTAATTGTTCCATCAAACACTTCCGATACAGCAACACGTACCTTTCCTTCGGCATTCCCCAATCCGGCAGCATATTTCCAAAACTCCACCGCTTTTTTCTTATCCGCATTCACCCATTGTCCCATGGAATAACAATTACCAAGATCAAGAATTGCCGGGATAAAAGATTTGGCTACGGCTAGTTGAAGAAACTGAAGCGCTTGTTCATCGGTAAGTGTACCGATAAAACCGAGGGCATTAAGTGATGAAATAACGTACTGCGCCTGTGGATTTTTCTTTGCAGTGTGCTGTTGAAATATCTGCAACACATTCTTTTCATTGATCAACCTCCACAAAAGCATTGGAGCGCGTCGTGAATCCATTCTAATCGCCCGAATGTAATGAACGGCAGCAATTAATTTTTCTTTCGGCACACCAATACCCTTCTCATAACAACGGCCCACAATTGTCATCGCTTCGGGATTGCCAATTTCAGCCGCCTTGGAGATGAGAGAAAATCCAGTCGAATCGGTTTGCGTACTGTCGCTAAGTATTTTCGAAATACCGAGCACATTGCGTAACTCTTCATTCCCTTCATTGAACAGTTCTTTCAACAGCGTCATATCATCCGCTTGAGCAGTTGTATCATCGTCAAATTCGAGAAGAATGGGTTGTATAATTTGTGATGAACCTGCGGAGCTTAGTGCAGATGATGCCGAACGCTGTGCTTCTGAAACGGAATCCTTTTTGCTCCCCATCGAACCTTTCATTCCCCGTTTAACAAATTCTGTCAAAAGAGTTTTTGCCGGTTCGTATCCCTGATCGGCAGATCGTTTAACTAAATCATACGCTATCGTTTGATTTCTACTGACAACAAGATTGTCAGAATAAAATACTCCCAGCACATATTCTCCTTCTCTCATCTTCTTTCCTGCGGCAAACCGAAAGTACTGAAATGCTTCAAACGGATTCCATTCTACTCCCCAGCCATTGTTCAAATAAATACCATAATTAAATTTTGCAAGAATATATCCTTGATCTGCTGCCTTTTTCATCCACAAAGCGGCCTTCATTGTATCCGCTGAAAAGCCGTTTCCGGTCAAATATCGAAGACTCAATTCATGCTGGGAAGGAGCATCTCCAGCATTCGCATTCCGCATCAGTTGGAATCCTTCCCATAATTGATACGTCACATCCGATTGCCTGATCTCATACATCCGAATAGCGGTATTTTTGGTACGGAACGCTTTACTTCCTTTTTCTTGAACAGCATATAACGACGCAGAAATACAATATACCAGCATGATATACGTAATATAGACAGGGAGTTTTTTCATCTTTGCAGTGTAATTGTTTCTTCCATCAATTACAACGTTCTTTCGCATTTAACGTTGAGATTTCTTACTTTCTTCAACACAAAAAAGGATATTTCATGAAATTGCTGTACTCATATCTTAAAAACTATTGGACGTTGGTATTGCTGGCGTTGTTCCTTGCCACAATTAACCAGACATTTTCCTTGCTCGATCCGCTCGTCTTCCGGTATGTCATCGATAATTATGCCATGAAGTTCAGCGATTATTCGACGGAGCAATTCTTACGGGGAGTCATCAGCCTGCTGTTATTGGCAATGGGTGTGGCATTCGTCTCCCGTGTAGCAAAAAATTTTCAAGATTATTACATCAATGTAATCGTTCAACGCCTCGGGGCACAAATTTATTCCGACGGATTAAAACACTCCCTCGATCTTCCGTATTCGGTGTTTGAAGATCAACGCAGCGGCGAAACACTCGGCAAACTTCAAAAAGTCCGTACGGATGTTGAACGATTGATTTCGGCAGCGATTAATGTACTCTTCACGACATTGGTGGGAATTACCTTTGTCATGATTTATTCACTCTCCGTTCATTGGATGATCGCTCCGTTATATTTTTCAACAGTACCAATTTTGGCAATCCTCAGCTCCACCTTAAGTAAAAAGATCAAAACAATTCAAAAATCGATCGTGGGGGAAACAACCGCGCTGGCAGGATCAACAACCGAGTCTTTACGTAACATCGAACTGGTAAAAAGCCTTGGACTTGCCAATCAGGAAATCGACCGGTTAAATAATACAACGCAAAAGATTCTCGGACTTGAATTGAAGAAGGTGAAATATATCCGGGGTCTCAGTTTCATTCAGGGAACTTCCGTAAACTTCCTGCGTACAACAATCCTCTTTACCATGTTGTACCTCATCTTTACTCAACAGATCACCGTCGGACAGTTCTTTTCACTGTGGATATATTCGTTCTTTATCTTTGGGCCTCTACAACAGCTTGGAGACATTATCAATATCTATCGTGAAGCCGAGGTGTCACTCAATAATTTTGAAACCATACTCAATACGCCGAAAGAACCGAAACCGCTTTCACCGGTTCAAATTCAGAATGTGGAAACTCTAACATTCGATAAAATAACGTTTCAGCATCAATCAGCAAATACATCGGCAATAAATGGAATTTCATTCAAAACTAAAATCGGTGAAACGATCGCCTTCGTCGGTCCCTCCGGTGCAGGAAAAACTACATTGGTAAAATTACTGGTCGGATTATATCGGCCACAAAACGGCAGAATTTTATACAATGGAAAGAACTATGATGAAATCGACTTTGATACTCTCCGGGAACGCATCGGCTTTGTAACGCAGGATACTCAACTCTTCTCCGGCACGATCCGAGAGAATCTGCTTTTCGTGAATCCGAAAGCAACTGATGCCGACTGCCTGGACGTACTCAATAAAGCAGCATGTCAGTCATTGCTTGAGCGGGCAGAAAAAGGACTCGATTCAATTATCGGCGAAGGGGGCGTAAAAGTTTCTGGCGGTGAAAAACAGCGTCTCTCCATTGCACGGGCATTGCTGCGGAACCCAAACCTGTTAATTTTCGACGAAGCAACCTCATCACTCGATTCGCTGACGGAAGAAGAAATTAGCGACACCATTCGGGATATCTCCGCACGGAAAGATCTCATCACAATTCTTATCGCCCACCGCCTCTCCACGGTGATGCACGCCGATACAATCTTTGTCTTGGAAAAAGGAAAAATCGTTGAATCCGGATCGCACACCAAACTGGTAAAAGCAAAAGGATTGTATTATGCCATGTGGCGTCAACAAGTTGGCGAACAATCGAATGGCGTTACGAACACTGCAATTAAAGGGCGCAAATTAATTTTGAAAAATTAAATTCAAACTTCCCTTCAATGAGAAAAGGGTACAGTGAATTCATAACTATGGCGGCTAATTCTATGGGTAAAGCATCTAAAAAATCACTCCAGTCCGTAAATTCCGACATTGATTGGAATGGTGTCCTTAAGCCCCTCTTTAAAAAGTATCGGGGAAAGAAACATCCGTTAGAATTCAACGATCCGTATCAATTGCTCGTGATGATAGTCCTTTCAGCACGAGCGTCGGATATCATGGTGAATAATCTTGCGCCGGCACTGTTCAAACAGTATCCATCCTTCAAGCATCTTGCAACAGCGACACCCGAAGAACTATATCCGCTTCTCCGTGTTCCGGGCTTCAGGAATAAAGCTGCGTGGATCGTTGAAATTGCGAAGACTCTTGCTCCCTTAAAAGCGATTCCGGAAACTATTACAGAACTTACTTTGTTGAAAGGATTCGGTCGCAAATCAGCAAACGTGTATATGAGTCAGATAGGATTACCTGCGGAAGGAGTTATTGTGGATCTGCATACATTGCGTGTTGCGCCTCGGTTGGGAATTGCCATTGGTGAAGATCCGAAAAAAATTGAACAGCAGTTAATGGTAAAAGTGAATAAGAAAGATTGGCATATTCTCGGCATGTCGCTCACGTATCTTGGAAGGGAAACGTGCAGACCTACAAACCCGCATTGCGAAGAGTGTTTGGTTAATTCGGTTTGTCAATATTACAGCGAACAAAAGTAAATTCTATTTTCGCTGGGTGAGAAGAACGCCGCCTATGGTAATCGTACCACCGATGAGGAAAGCCGTTGTCACAGGCTGAGAGAGAAATATCACTGCAAGAATTGTCGTCAAAATCGGTTGAGCATTTGCGAACACAGCAACTTTTGCCGTATCCATTCTACCAAGAGCGTAGAACCACAAAATATATGATACCACCGAAGTACCGATACTCAAGTAGAGTATCCCACCCCAATGTGCAATTGAAATCTCCGGAATTCCATAAACAGTAATACGAAAAAGTCCGACAGGAAGAAACATCACCGCTCCCCCAATCATAGACAGAACCGTAATGTGGAATGCACCATATTTTTTTACAAGCTGTTTCCCTTGTATTGCAAATAACGCCCAAGCAATCACCGCACAAAAGATCATAAGGTTGCCGTAGGCGTAGTCAGACGAAAAATCAACCCCTTTTTCAAAGACAACAATGGAGATTCCTGCAAAAGCAATGATAATCCCCGCTGTCTTTGTTTTTGTCATCGATTCTTTCAGAATGAAATATGACAGCACCAGTACTAATGCAGGTGTCATTGCATATAACAATGCACCGTTCGATGCCAATGTAAATTTGATCCCATAGAGATATAAAAATTGATTCATCGGAACGGCAAGAAATGAAAGCCAGAGCAAATGTTTCAGATCGGACTTTTCCACTTTGACCCGTTTTTCACGAACAAAAAACATAACCAGCATTGCCAATAGTGATACGCAATTCCGTATAAACGTTAGTAAAACAGGATCCACTTGTTGTGTCACTGTTTTTGCAATAAGATGCGTTCCGGCCGCGATTAGTTGCTGGAACACAATCACAAAGTATAAATTCATATCATTGTTATAGCAATCCGATAGCTTACGACTATCAGATTACGTGCATTTTTTCGTTCACTAACTTTTGGTATATTAAAACCGGAATAATTTCTCCAATATACCTTATCTTTTCTTGACTATGAAACGTAAAGAAACCCTCTTTTTAATTGATTCAATGGGAATCGCCTATCGAAGTTATTTTGCCTTTGCACAAAATCCGCTTATCAACTCCAAAGGTGAAAACACCAGCGCTATCTACGGATTTGTCAATTATCTGAATAAAATTCTTGATGAACAAAAACCGGATTTTATCGCAGCGGTTTTCGACACGGATAAACCGACCTTCCGGCACAAAATCTACAAAGAGTACAAGGCAACCCGAAATAAAATGCCCGATGATCTTGCTGCTTCGTTGTCATACTTGAAAGATGTCGTCAAAGCGTTCAATGTGCCAGTGCTGGAATTGGAAGGCTATGAAGCGGATGATATCATGGGCACTCTCGCAAAGCGTGCGGAAAAAGAAAAGATCAGTACTTTCCTTGTCACCTCCGACAAAGACTTTATGCAGCTCGTCTCAAACAACGTAAAGATTTATCGTCCGGGAAAGTTCGGCAGCGATGACGAGATTGTCGGTGAAGAAGGTGTACTGCAAAAATTCGGTGTCACGCCCGATCGGGTTATCGACATGCTCGGACTGATCGGCGACTCGTCGGATAATGTTCCTGGTGTGCCGGGTGTCGGACCAAAAACTGCACTACCGCTCGTCCTGAAATATAAAACCATCGAAAAAATTCTGGACAATATCGATCACATTCCGCAAAAAGGGCTGCAGGAGAAACTCCGAACGAATAAAGACCTCGCTCTCCTGTCAAAACACCTCGTTACGATCGACATCAACGTTCCAATCACCGTCGATCTTCACCATTTGAAGGCGAAGGATAAAGATATCCCTGCGTTAATATCTCTTTACGAGCGGCTGGAATTCAAAACGTTTGCAAAACGATTAAAGGGACGTGGTGATTCGGTCGGTACATCAGTCTCCGCAACAGCACCTGTTGAAGAACCGGCTCCATTAGTAGAATTGCAGACACTCAATACTTCTCAGCATGATTACATCATCGTATCGTCGGATAAAGAATATCTAAAATTATTGAGTGAAATAAAGAAATCGAAAGCATTCGTCTTCGATACAGAAACGACATCCACCGACGCATTACGCGCTGAATTGGTTGGCATTGCTTTTGCCATTAAACCACATATAGCGTATTACCTGCCGGTGATTGATGAAACAAGCGATACCGGAATAAATGATTTGTTCAGCGATCATGGTAAACTAAAACGTGATGGATTTCCCCTCGCGCGCATAGTGAACGATTTTAAATCAATCTTTGAAAATGAAAAAGTGAAAAAATACGGACAGAATGTGAAGTATGATTCACTCGTCCTATCAACAAAAGGTATTGCTGTGGCGGGTGTCGGATTCGATACGATGATTGCGGCCTATATCCTGCGCTCCGATCGTCAGCATTCTCTGGATTCTCTTGCCGCCGAGCATTTAAATTATAAAATGGTGTCATTCGAAGAACTGACGGAAAACGGAAAGAAAGATATCCGGACCATTCCCGTAGCAGAAGTTGGAAATTATTCCGCCGAGGATGCGGATATCACGCTGCAGCTTGTTGATATATTGCGTGATAAGCTTTCGATCGGAGAAACAAAAACCTTATGCAATGAGATTGAATTCCCTCTCATCGAAGTGTTGACGAGAATGGAAACAAACGGAATAAAGATCGATACCGCGTTCCTTTCCGTTATGTCCGGAGAGATCGGATCGACACTCGATGGTCTCATCACGAGTATTTATTCTCATGCCGGAGAAAAATTTAATATTAACTCGACACAGCAGCTTGCAAAAATTCTTTTTGAGAAATTGAAGCTCCATACTGCGAAAAAAACAAAAACGGGATATTCCACTGATGTCGCTGTATTGGAATCGCTAAGGCGGGAACACCCCATTGTGGAACAACTTCTGGAATACCGTCAATTACAGAAACTAAAATCAACATATGTTGATGCACTGCCAAAATTGATTAATCCCCGCACGGGAAAACTGCATACCTCATTTAACCAAACCGTTGCCGCAACCGGCCGTCTCTCCAGTAGCGATCCAAATTTGCAGAATATCCCTATCCGCACCGAACTTGGCCGAAAGATGAGGAAAGCGTTTATACCCTCCGCCAGAAATTCGGTCATTCTCTCCGCGGACTATTCACAAATCGAACTCAGAATCATGGCACATATTTCCGGCGATCCCGGACTACTCGACGCATTCAAGAACCGAGAAGATATTCATGCATCGACTGCAGCGAAAGTGTTCGGTGTAAATCAAAAGGATATTACGCGCGATATGCGACGGAAGGCAAAAGAAGTAAACTTCGGAATTATGTATGGTATCGGTCCGTTCGGTCTGGCATCTCGGCTGGATATTTCTCAACGTGAAGCGAAAGAAATTATTCAAAAATATTTCGAACGATTCCCCAATGTCAACAGGTATATCACTACAACGATGGCAGCCGCTCATACGAACGGATATGTCGAAACCTTAAAAGGCAGAAGGCGGTATATCGCCGATATCAACAATAAAAACCAAAATATCAGAGCTAACGCTGAACGGCAATCAATTAATATGCCGATCCAGGGAACAGCTGCCGATATGATTAAAATCGCTATGGTCAATATCGATCGGGAATTATGTTCGAAAAGATTGAAAAGCACAATGGTTTTACAGGTGCACGACGAACTGGTGTTCGACGTTGTCAAAGGTGAAGAAGCAGAAATGAAACAACTCGTAGAACGCGAGATGCGGGAAGCAATGCCGCTTGATGTCCCGATAGAAGTCGAATTAGGTACAGGAAAAGATTGGTTGGAAGCGCATTAATGGGTAGTATCGACAGCATCATGAAAAAACATCATCAAATATTCGATGATGTTTTTTTTGCCCTTCATCATATTTTTTTCTCTTTCCGTCGAAAAAGCATCAGAATGCCGAACGCAATGATTGCAACCGGCCAGTACTGCTGCACTGCATCTTTTACATCACTCGGATAGAGATACCCGATTTCCGTCATCATAAACGCTATTCCCAGTGCAATAAAAATGGCTGACGGAACAATCAGATGATAATCCTTAAAATTATAGATATACAACATCGTAAATGAAAGCCCTACTGACAGCAAGAATCCAGGAACATACACAGAGGAAGAATGTTCAATCAAATCATATTTCCCCAGCAACAAAACTATGCCGGAAAAAAAACATAAACTGCCGAAGAACAATGCTTGGCGAATGTTCGACATGAATGACCTAAACACCATCGCAGCACCGTAGGCAACCACACCGAACAAAACCATCGACGTGCCATCAATCCGTATAATATGAAGTTGTCTCAGCAGCAATCCCACACCGATAAGGACAAGGATGATACCAAAAAACGGAATACGATTAAATTCTTTTTTGTCCATTACGACACCTTCGAAGTAAAGATGTTGTCATACGGTACGATCAATGCGATTAGGATATATAAGACCAGTCCTGCACCAAATGACGCTAAGCACAACACAACATACAGCATTCTGATCAAGCTCGAGTCGATCCCAAAATATTGAGCCAATCCCCCGCACACTCCAAATATTTTTTTATCGGCAATTGACCGGCGGAAATGTTTAAATCCGGTTGGTTGGAACGGCTGATCTGCGGACTGTTGTCCCTCTGGTTGCACACCAGTTTGTACATCCGATTGAGATTGACGATAATAGATGATCGCCATGCCGAGGATAATCAACAGCACCGGAAAAATAAACTCAAACGTATCCGTCAAAAAATCGAAAACATGGAACACTTCCAAATTAGCAAGTAGCAGAAATACCCCAATAATCACAATTACGAATCCGAACCAATTCCGGACAGTTTCATTTCGCGGACCTGGTTTAATTTCCGATTGGAGAGGGGGTGTTTCATTAAAATAAATCGGCTTTTTGGGAACAATGAAAATCGCCGCAATATACAAGATAATTCCAGTTCCACCGAATAATACCATCAACACAAAAAGTATGCGGATCACCACAGGATCCACATCAAAATATTCTGCTAAACCTCCGCAAACGCCAGCAAATATTTTATTCGTTTGAGAACGGTACAATTTCTGATTATTCATGTAATCTCCTGACAATGGCAACTATAGATACGATATCTCTTGTATTTAGTTGCGGCAACGTATGATCTCCCGGTCAGTTACCACATATGAGACTGGCACATCGGTAGGTTCCTGCGGCACTTCATCAATAACCTGGAAGTCGTAGGCTAAAGCGATCGTGGGAAGTTTGACGTCATGAAGAAACCTGTCATAGAACCCTGCACCAAAGCCCAGCCGGTGTCCTTTTCTGTCGACGGCGAGCGCAGGAACAATGACAACTTGAAGGTCGGAAACTGGAACAGGACGACACATCCGCGGTTCTAGAATTCCATAGGCTCCTCCAACAAGTTCGCTCAATGAAAATAATTCGGAGTGTCGCATCGTTTTTGTTGCTTTATCTGCAATCGGTACGACAACTCTCTTTTTTTGTTTCAACAATAAGCGAATCAAATCATGGGTATCTACTTCATTATTTTTAGTCGAGATATAGGTATGAACAATATCCGCCCTAAAAAAATCGGGAAGAGACAATAGTTCTTCAACAATTAATTTCGAACGTTTTTGGACTTCGTTTTTTGAAATCTCCAGCCTCTTCCCTTTTAATTCTTCACGTAGGCGTATTTTATTTTTCATAGGTTGTGCTACCGAGATTCAGATATAAATAAAAAGTCCCGCCGTGGCGGGACGTAGTTGTCGCATAGTGAAGCTTACACTTCCATAATCTCTTTTTCTTTTACCGCAAGAAGTGTATCAACATCTTTAATATACTTATCGGTATACTTTTGAACTTCTTGCTCACCCCGTTTTCGTTCGTCCTCGGAGAAATGTTCATCCTTCTCCGCTTTCTTCAGCGTTTCATTTTCATCACGCCGAACATTTCGGATCGACACTTTCCCTTCTTCACAGAATTTTTTAACAAGTTTCACAAGTTCTCTTCGGCGTTCCTCATTCAGCATCGGTATCGGCACACGAACGATTTTGCCGTCGATACTCGGATTCAGTCCGAGATTTGCCGCAATAATCCCCTTCTCAATCGGATGCAACATACCCTGATCCCACGGAGTTACCGCAAGCATATGCGCATCCAGCACACTAATCGAACCGACTTGGTTGATCGGCATCATTGTACCATACGCATCTATCTTTACTGTATC
Organism: Bacteroidota bacterium; assembly: GCA_023229405.1. Lineage (GTDB taxonomy): Bacteria > Bacteroidota > Ignavibacteria > UBA10030 > UBA8401 > UBA8401. The sequence goes on along the minus strand of JALNZH010000030.1, from coordinate 3,280 downwards.
CAAAAGAGCTGTCGTTGCTTTTCCAGTTCGAACTTTTACTAATTCATGACGGACGCTTTCGACAGCTTTTTGCATCCTTGTTTCACAAACTTTTAATATGTCTTTTAATTGCATAGAATACCTCCCAGAGTAATTGTTACGACAACGATGGAGCGTTTACCGTGACAGTGGTTCCGATATCTTCTCCGAGAACCAGGTTTAATAGATTATTATGAACGTTCATATTAAACACGGCAATCGGTAATTTATTCTCTTTACAGAGTGTAATTGCCGTCATATCCATCACTTTAAGATTCTTCTTGAACACATCGTCATAGTTGATTAACGGATGATGTATTGCATTCGGATTTTTTTCGGGATCCGAATCATAGATGCCGTCGACTCGGGTTCCTTTAATGATAATACCTGCTTCAATTTCAATTCCCCGAAGCACAGCGGCAGTGTCTGTTGTAAAATACGGATTTCCAGTCCCTGCTGCAAAAATTACGATACGGTTTTTTTCGAGATGCCGAACTGCTTTCCGGCGGATATACGGCTCAGCAATGCGCGCCATATCGATGGCGGTCTGGCATCGTGTATACATTCCATGGTGTTCCAGCGTATTTTGCAATGCCAGTGCATTAATCACTGTCGCAAGCATACCCATATGATCACCGGTCACTTTATCAATTCCATCGGACGAATTTTCGATACCGCGATAGATATTTCCTCCGCCAATCACAATTCCAATCTGAACACCAAGCTGGTGAATCTTCTTTATCTCTTCCGCATATTGTTTCAAGATCTTTGGGTCAATTCCGTAGTCCAAATTCCCCATCAGGGCTTCGCCGCTCAGTTTCAGAAGAATACGTTGATATTTTGGTGTTGCCATTCATACCTCCCATTAAAAAGAAAGGTCTCAAAAGAGACCTTTCAAATATTAGTTCATTGATTCGCCAAGCTGAAATCTTTTGAACTGCTTTACCGTAACATTCGCAGAGAGGAGATCTTTCACCGTCTTCCCCGCGTCCTTAATAAAGCTTTGTTCAAGAAGGACAATTTCCTGATAATATTTTTCAAGACGGCCAGTCGCAATCTTTTCTGCGATGTGCTCCGGCTTGCCCTCGTTCTTAGCTTGAGTTCGGTAGATTTCGATTTCTTTATCCACCAAATCTTTATTCACTTTATCCCTGGAAACAACAATCGGACTCATCGCGGCAACCTGCATTGCAATGTCGCGCGCTACTGTTTTGTTTGCAGGATTAAAGTCTGCTCCCAACTCAACAATTACGCCGATCTTACTTCCCATGTGAACATATTGTTCAAGGAATCCACCCTCCGATTGCAGATGGTAGATGCGACGAATTTCTGTTTTTTCTCCCACTTTGCCGGTGAGATCAGACAATGCATCGTTCACTGTTTTCCCATTCGGGTGCGGAAACGTAAGCAATTCACCAACGGTATTTGGGGATTTATCGAAGACGATCTGTGCGATCGATTGAGCGAATGAGGAAAAGTCCTCGCCACGCGCAACGAAATCCGTTTCACAATTGATCTCTACCATAATACCATGTTTACCGTCAGCGGATATTTTTGCAACAATTGTACCTTCGTTTGCCGCTTTGTCCGCACGTTTTGCCGCTGTTGCAGCACCTTTTTTGCGGAGAATCTCTATCGCCGTTTCCATAATGCCTGCGGCTTCTTCGAGAGCTTTTTTGCAATCCATCATACCTGCGCCAGTTTTGTCGCGCAGTTGTTTTACCATTTCGCTAGTCACTGCCATAATTATGCTTTTTCCGTTTCTTGTTGTGGTCTGCGTGGCCGTCGATCTCTTCGATCGTGTCTGTCACTCTTTTCTTGTTTTTCTGTCTCTTCAGCTTCCGGCGTTGTTTCAACTTTGCGTGCATTTCCTTCTACGATTGCATCGGTTATAACACGTGCAATCAGCTGGATCGATTTTAAAGCATCATCATTTGCCGGTATCACATAATCGATACCGTCCGTATCGCCATTGGTATCAACAATAGCAAATACCGGAATTCCGAGCCTGTTTGCCTCCTGAACAGCGATCGCCTCTTTCTTCACATCTACAACAAATAGCGCACCGGGAAGACGAGTCATATCAACAATTCCGGAAAGAGATTTCTGCAGTTTTTCTTTCTCACGGGAAAGGAATAATGTTTCCTTTTTTGTTATTTTTTCAAATGTTCCGTCCGTTTCCATCTTTTCGATGTTTGTTAGACGTTTAACGCTCTTCCGAATTGTGGTGAAGTTCGTCAACATTCCGCCGAGCCAACGATCTGTTGCATAATATTGATGACCGCGAACTGCTTCCGCCTGAACGACTTCTTTAGCCTGTTTTTTTGTTCCGACGAAGAGAACTTTTTTCCCTTCAGCAACAACATTAGAAATGGCGGTCGCTGCATCGTCCAGTAGAGTTTGGGTTTTTTTCAGATCGAAGATGTGAATGCCGTTTCGCTCCATAAAAATATAGGGGCGCATTTTTGGATTCCAACGGCGGGTAAGGTGACCGAAGTGGGCACCGGCAGCCAAGAGCTCTGCGAGTTCTACACGAGGCATAGTATTCCTTTTATGTTTGGTTTGTTAACATCTGCTTTCTTCAACTTGATGCAGAGTTCCGCAGTGCGAAACACCGCTGCATCAATCCGAAAGCATGTTTGATTAGTGTTGCTAGTTCCTTGTGAAGGCTGTTCACCTTCACAAGGGAAAAAATCTTAGCGCTTCGAGAACTGGAATCTCTTACGTGCTTTTTTCTGACCATATTTTTTACGTTCCACCATACGGGGATCGCGGGTCATCAATCCGTGCTTGCGCAGCAACGGGCGATTCTCTTCACTCACTTCGACCAATGCACGGGCAACACCGAGGATTACAGCACCTGCTTGACCGGACATTCCGCCGCCTTCAACATTCGCATTCACATCGTATTTGCCGAGCGTATCGGTCACCGAAAATGCTTTGGTGATGGAATTGCGATGTGTTTCCAGCGGAAAATATGTTTCAAATGCACGGCCGTTGACCGTGATTTTACCTGAACCGCTCTTTAAGAATACACGGGCGACCGAAGTTTTACGGCGTCCGACTGCATTGATCATTTGTTGCATGTACGTCCTTCTTAGTTGAATTCGATGACTTCTGGTTTCTGTGCGGCATGCGGATGTTCCGTGCCTGCATACACTTTCAATTTCTTGATGATCTGACGGCCGAGTTTCGTGTGCGGGATCATTCCCTTCACTGCATGCTCAATCACACGTTCCGGATGATTGAGCATGCAGTGAAG
>JALNZH010000369.1 GCA_023229405.1 Bacteroidota bacterium | reverse complement strand
GGGATGCCTTCGGCAGAAGGATGACGTAACTATCTTAGCCTGCGCCTTGCTCACCATGACCGTTTTTCTTGTTATGCGTAACGTGAGTAAATGATCAACATCTGTAATATCTTAACTTCGTCCAGCTACCGTTTTGTTCTTTATTAGACTATTCAAATCTATAGAGTTTATTGAAACTCCATCAGCAGTTTTTACCACTAACCGTTTTGTGAAACATTTGTCGAATATTACGCCATGAAGCGTCGTCAGAATATCTATCCTATGCGGAGGAAGTTCTATTTGAAATCTTGATCGAGTTCCATCTGCTTGTTGATAGAATTGCTGGCGTAATAATTCCAAAGCTGCCAATCGTTCAATCAAAAAGGTTTCTACCGCCAAAAGAAATAATCACTCAACGGCTCTTTGGTTTTTAAATTATGAATGCCAGGCTCAATGTTTCGCATAATTGTTAAAATGCGGCCAATTTTTCCAACGCGCTGGTTATATGATGTTCTTGCGGTAACACCGTGTTTTCTAATGCCGGAGCAAACGGAATCGGCGCATCGAAAGCCGCAACACGAGCCAGCGGCGCATCCAGATATTCAAAACATTCTTCCGCAATCTGCATTCCGATCTCTGCGCCGTATCCTCCGGTCTTTGTGTCTTCATGCACGACAAGAACTTTCCCAGTTTTTCGTACGGAATTGAACACTGTTTCTTTATCCCATGGAATTAATGTCCTCAGATCGATCACCTCAACGCTCACGCCCTTCTCTTCCATCTTTCGCGACGCTTCCAACGAACGCTGAACCATAAATCCCCAGGTAACGACGGTGATGTCCGATCCTTCCCGTTTCACTTTTGCCACTCCGAACGGAAGGCAATACTCTTCGTCCGGCTCGTTTGATGCAGCAAACTGCTGACGGTACAATCCTTTATGCTCACAAAACAACACGGGATTATCTTCCCGAATCGCTGTTTTCAACAAACCTTTTGCATCCGCTGCGTTGGAGGGCATGGCAATCCATAAACCGGGAACGTGCGTAAAAATACCTTCGATACTTTGACTGTGATACAATCCTCCACGGATATATCCACCGGTTGCAACACGAATAACCACCGGACATGTCCAATCTCCATCCGTGCGATACCGCATGTGCACCAATTCATCTTTAATCTGCATAAACGCCGGCCAAATATAATCTCCGAATTGGATCTCCACCACCGGTTTAAATCCACGGACAGCAAGACCGATCGCCGTCCCCATAATGCTCGCTTCAGCCAAGGGTGAATTAAAGCACCGGTCGGCACCAAACTTGTTCGTAAGATTCTTTGTCGCAGTAAACACCCCACCTTTACCGTCTGCAACATCTTCGCCGTAGACAATCATCTTCGGATTTCGTTTCATCTCTTCATGAAGAGCATGATTGATCGCATCCACCATCACAATGTTCCCGCCGGAATGTACCGGTTCAACAAAATTTTCTTTGGGAACAAAAATATTCGGCGAAAAAACATTCCGTTCTGCTGTATCCGCAGTGGGGCTGGAAGCAGCTTCGGCATAATCCGCAGCATCCTCCACTTCTTTTTTCACTTCAGCCCGGATCAATTCTAGGTCTTTTGCCGAAGCATAAGCGTTCGTTGTGAGATACGTTTCGAATTTTGGTAACGGATCTTTCGCTTTATCATCTTCGATTTCCTTCGCCGTCATATATTTTTTCGGATCGTCGGAGGAAGAATGTGGAAATAACCGGACGCAGTGCGCTTCAATCATTGCCGGTCCTTTCCCGCTGCGGCAATACTCCACGGCATCCACCGCCGTTCGGTACGACGCGATAAAGTCAGTTCCGTCAACATCAAATGTTTTCAGACTGGGATATGCGCTGTACAATCTCGCAACAGAACCACCCGCGATCTGGTCCTTAACCGGAACGGAGATCGCAAACTTATTATTTTGCACGCAGAAGATGACCGGAAATTTTTCACGGCTTGCCCATGCCACCGCTTCTGCAAATTCTCCTTCACTTGTCGCACCTTCACCGGACGAAACGTATGTCACCTCGTCATTTCCTTCTTTGCGTGATCCCATCGCTGTGCCGACCGCCTGCAAATATTGCGTTCCGGTCGGGGAAGATTGTCCAACAATGCGGTACCGCTTATCGCCGTAATGAGACGGCATCTGCCGACCATGTGACGACGGTCCTTCGATGCGATGCATATTTTCGCAGAATATGTCTTTCGCCGTTGAACCCATCGCCAGAGAGAATGCAAGATCGCGATAGTACGGATACGACCAGTCGTATCCGGGCCGCATTGCCATAGCAATAGCGACCTGCGCAGCTTCATGTCCCGGTCCGCTGATATGGAAGAGGATCTTCCCCTGTTTTAGCAGGTTCATTTCCTTTTCATCGATATATCGTGCGAGCATCATCGTACGATAGGCAATAAGAAGCCGATCTTTGCTTAATACGCCGTTCGCTGATGATGAAGCTTTTACGGTAACATTACCGTTGGCTGCCGGTTTCTTTTCTAGCACAGCGGATTTTTTTGACGCCATTACGTTAGTTCTCCTCTACTGCAGCTTCATTGTGGTGAAGCAGTGATAAAAGTTCTTCTGCGGAAATCTGTTTGACCTCCAGCGAAAAGATGTCGGCAAAATGTTTGACAAGATGCCGGTGGACTTCGGTTAATTCGACCGGACCCCCAAGCACATTGTGAAGCGATGTCACTCCCTTATGAAAAATACCGCACGGAATAATTCTGTCAAAAAATGAAAGATCGGTTTGTACGTTCAATGCAAAACCGTGCATTGTAATCCATTTACTGACTTTTACGCCAAGCGCCGCGATTTTATCATTTTTCACCCATACGCCGGTAAATTCTTTTTCGCGTCCGGCAGTAATTCCGTAATCATTCAACGTACAGATAATCACTTCTTCGATATCGCGAAGATACCGGTGGATGTCGTTATAATGCTGGTTCAGATCAATAATCGGATAACCGACAATTTGTCCCGGACCATGGAACGTAACATCTCCACCGCGATCGATCCAGAACATATCGATCTTCTTCTCACGTAACTCCGTATCGCTGGCAAGCAGATGGTTCTCATCCGCTCCTTTCCCGAGTGTGAAGACCGGTTCATGTTCCGTCAACAACAATACATCGCTGATCCGCCGATCATGGCGTGCAGCAAAAATTCTTTTCTGCAGTTC
>JALNZH010000368.1 GCA_023229405.1 Bacteroidota bacterium | reverse complement strand
AGGGGTTCTTTTGCTTCTTTTCTTGTGCCGACCAAATCTTTATACCATGTCGGCATTCCTTCGGAACCCCGTCAAGAAAAGAAGGAATAAGTTTTTCTCTTGTATGATTTATTTTGAACAAGTATGATACGGAATATTTCATCCACTTATTACGGTGTAACCGCACATTATGATTACTGTTGCAATTAATGCTGCAAAGGAAGCAGGGAAGTTTTTACTCTCGAACGTCGGGAAATTTCGGCATCTTGAACGAAAGATTGGACAAGAAACAAATCTTGTTACGGAGATCGACAAACAATCCGAAGCGCTGATTGTGAATGCGATCCGCAGCCGTTTCCCCGATCATGCGATTCTGGGTGAAGAGGGAGGTGCAAGCGCTGGGACCTCCGACTATAAGTGGATCATCGATCCGTTGGATGGTACGACGAACTTTACGCATGGTCTGCCGATTTTTTGCGTCACGATCGGAATTGAACACCGTGGAGAGATCATCACCGGTGTAATCTATGATCCCAATACGGGTGAATTATTTACTGCGGAAAAAGGGAAGGGAGCATTCCTTAACGGAACGCGGATCAGTGTTTCCAAAAACGAAACGCTGATCAATTCACTGCTGGTGACAGGTTTCCCATACAATGTGAATGAAAATCCTGAGAATGTTATTCAACATTTCACTAACTTTCTGCCGGTCGCACAGGGAGTCCGCAGACTTGGTTCCGCTGCGATCGATCTGGCATACGTCGCATGCGGAAGATTCGACGGCTATTGGGAAGTATTCCTCCATCCATGGGACAAAGCTGCCGGAATTCTTTTGGTGAAAGAAGCAGGAGGAACTGTGACGAATTTTTCCAACGATCCAAACGACATAATTTATCAGCCGAATACCCTAGCATCCAACGGTATCATTCACGATCGTATGCTGAACGTGATCCACAAAACATTGCGGTCAACATGACGAATAAAAAACAAACAATTTTACTGGTGGACGACGAAGAAAGTCTTTTAGATATCGTCGGTTCGGTGCTTGAAGCGGAGAATTTTATTGTGCAGCTTGCCGGCAGCGTTGACAAAGCGATTGAACATCTTAATGTTGCTACGCCGGATATCATCATTTCGGATATCACAATGCCGGGAAGAAACGGGTTTGATTTTTTCGCGTATGTCCGGTCTCTGCCGCATCTGCAGCATGTTCCATTCCTGTTTCTTTCGGCACATAGCGATTCGGAGAGTGTTGTAGCCGGAAAAGAAATGGGAAGCGACGACTATCTAACGAAACCGGTCGATTTCCATCTGCTGCTCTCCTCCATACGGGGAAAGCTGAAACGGAAAGAGCAGCTCAGCGAAGCAGCAACGTATCACGTCGATAAGATGAAGAATGAGATTTTCCGTTTGATCACACACGAAATGCGAACGCCGTTGACCTCGATCCTTGGCGCCACTGAATTGTTATCCGATTCCCAGTCGAGTTATTCTCAGAAAGAGCTGACCGAATTTCTGCACATGTTGCAGAACAGCAGCAAGCGACTGAATGCCATGGTGGATGATTTTTTGACGGCAACAAAAATTGAATCGGGTGAGATTGCGCGTGAAATGGAAGTGAAAGAATACCGCATCACGCCGTTCCATGTTATTAATCGTTTGATCATCGACCTGGAATATCAAACACACCATCATCAGGTGACGATCGAAAACCGTATTCCCGACATTACCATTTCCGTGTACATGTTTGCGTCGCATCTGGAAAACATTTTGCGGCGGCTTATCGACAATGCGTTGAAATTTTCAAAACCGGGATCAGTGATCATTATTGGGATGCATGAGCATAACGGGTATGTCTTTTCCGTTCAAGATTTCGGTCTTGGCGTCCCCGAGGATAAAAGGTCGATTCTGTTCCAGAAATTCGGACAGGTGGACAGGGAAAAAAATGAACAGCAGGGTTCAGGACTGGGATTATATATTGCACACAACCTTGCAAAGATTAATGGCGGCGATCTCTGGTTTGAAAGCCAGGAAGATAAGGGATCGACCTTCTATGTGCGGGTTCCGAAACCCCGCTAGAATTCCTCTCCTGCAACGCGGGCGATGTTTGCTCCAAGTGAGCTGAGTTTTTTTTCAATCGCTTCGTATCCGCGGTCCAGGTGATATACACGAAGCACTTCCGTTTCACCCGCTGCTTTCATGGCTGCAAGGATTAATGCAGCTGATGCCCTTAGATCTGTCGACATCACTTTTGTTCCGGAAAGCGTTTTTACTCCTCGAATAATCGCTGCATTGTCCTTCATTTCAATATTAGCGCCGAGCCGGGCAATTTCCGGTACATGGGCAAATCGATCATGGTAGATTGTATCGGTGACGGTAGATGTTCCTTTTGCGATTGTCATCAAAGAGATCCATTGAGCCTGCATGTCGGTTGGGAAGCCGGGATATACTGCCGTGGTGACATCGACCGGTTTGATGCTCTTTGGAGCGGTTAATTCGATAAAATTCTTCCCGATCGTCAATTTTGCGCCGCAATCCTCTAGGCGGGCCGTTACTGCAGAAAAGTGTTCCGGAATGATATCCTCGATCTTGATCTTTCCGCCACACATGGCACCCGCAATCAGCATCGTACCGGCTTCAATCCTATCTGGAATAGTGTACACATTTGCCGGATGCAATTCTTCCACCCCTTCAATTTCCAGTGTGGTTGTTCCTTTGCCGTCTATCTTCGCACCCATAGCGATCAACATTTCGACCAGATTGGTAATTTCCGGTTCCATTGCTGCATTTTCAATTCTGGTAGTTCCTTTTGCAAGCACTGCAGCCATCAGAATATTTCCAGTGGCGCCCACGCTGGAAACATTAAACGCGATTCGAGCTCCTTTAAGCCGTTTCGCTTTTGCGTAAATGTAACCGCGCACCAACTCGATTTTTGCGCCGAGCTTTTTCATCCCTTCAATGTGCAAATCTACGGGACGAGGACCCCAGGCACAACCTCCGGGAAGGGAGACTTTCGCCTGACCATAGCGGGCAAGCAGCGGTCCGAGTACGTAAATGGATGCGCGCATTTTTTTTACGTGTTCGTACGGCGCTTCAAACTTGTTCACGCGGAAGGTATTCACTTCCAGTGTTTTCTGTTTTCGTTCGATTGTTACGCCCATCGTTTGCAGCAGCTTGGACATGGTGACGACATCCCGCAGGTCCGGCGTATTTTGC
>JALNZH010000391.1 GCA_023229405.1 Bacteroidota bacterium | reverse complement strand
TACTATCGAATGCACCATCAAATTTTGTCCAATCATCCAGGCAAATGTAATAACTTGATCGTTCGCCTAACGTCCCGACAAGTTCTCCGATGATCGGGCATGCCGAAAGTATAATCGGATCGTTCACGTTTTCCTTCTTGATCTCCTCCATGACGGAGTCACGGATATTTCGCATGTTATACCGATACACCGATTCACTATCATGGAACGGAACAATCAACGGAAATATTTGGTGAATATTTTTTACGGATTGAACTGATGTCTTCGACGTAGTGATCATTTTCGATAGTTTCCCGAAAATCCGTTTTATATCATACAAAGAAAATCCCGGTTTTCTGAGACCAATCGAGCCAATCCAGATAATCCGATTTTGTTCGGAAAGTATTTTCCCAATATGTTGGATCGTGGAAACGTAGTGCCCCCAATCATCACCGAATATTATTATGTCCCTACCTTGAATCATAGTTACAGCCGTTCCTTCAATGCGAATCCTGAAGTTTAATGAATTGCGGTTGTTCTGCAGTAAATCTTCCATGCAGATAGCCCGCAATGTAGACGTTGTTCATAACAATTTTGAGAATTGCAATAGCAGGATATTTCAATAGATGAGAAACTCTGAACGCATCCCTAATATTTTTATTAAAAGGAAGCAGCCATGCATACAATACTAGTAATGCAGTTCCCACTAACGGATAAAGCGTACTGACGACAATGAGCATCACCCCGAATGCGAGTTTCGCCGCAGTGGAGATAATATTTCTGGTTGAACATCTGCACACTCCCTCACCAAATCCATACCGGTAGTTCATCCGTATAAACACAAATAAATTCGGTCTCATCCTCCAAAACACTACGGCTTTTTCGTTAAATATAATAGCCTGCGTCACCTGCCGTATTTTAAGATCGAATAAGGTGTCTTCCGCAGTATAGGTAAGTTCCGGATACCCACCAACTGTTTTCCACAATTCCTTACGAAATGCAATCGACCGTGACGACGGCAAAAAAGTTTTCGGATCAACGGTTGAAACCGGAGGAACAACAATCAGCGCCTGGCATCTTTCAAAATACGATGTTGCCAACGGTTGATACCAACCGCCAACCATAAGAATCTGCTCGTTCTGCAACAACGGTTTTGTGATCTCTTCTAGCCAAACATTGGAAACAATACACCCTGCGTCCGTAGCGGCGATGATATCGAAGTCGGAGTTTTGAATTGCCACATTCCGCCCTTTGGCAATTGGGGACCGGGAATATTTTGTAGAGCATGTGGCATCCACAATTATTTTCATCGAAACAGTATCGGCGATGGTTTCTTTGAACGATTCCAATATGGCAAGAGATCCATCGGTCGATCCGCCATCAACAATTACCATTTGCGCAGGCAGAACCGTCATCGCGTTCAATGATTCTAAGAACGGTCGTAACGATTGCTCTTCATTGTAGAGCGTTGTGATCAGGCAAACAGGAATAGTTTTTTTTTGTGCCATTCCGCTTTGGTCACTCTGAAAATGTTGTGTATGTCCATTCAACGCGCTCAAATCTCTTATCCGTTTTCCTTCCCGATAAGAAAATTCATCCCGAAATAGAAGTATTCCCGCAGTATTGTGTTGGTAACAAAGAGGCGTTTCTCAAGACGCTCCAGTCGATGATGCGGTATGACGTTCCAAAAGAAAGGGAGGAACAGCCGTATATACTCCACGTTCTCAATTATGCAGTGCTGTTGTTTGAACAATTCCGACCATGCGCTTAGAGGCCGGATATTTTCATTGCCGATCAATATTTCTTTGCGAAGGATCTCATCATACATACTGATGATTCGATTATTCCCGCGCCGGAAGTACAACATCGTGCGTTGCAGGATATTGTTCCCGTTCTCTTCAATCACGATGATCTTCCCCTTCGAACGAAGCGATCGACTGATAATGTTCAATCCCGATGAGATCGGTTCAATATGATGCAGTGTGTCCTGCACAATAATCCGGTCAACCATTGTTGCCGTCTGCCGTTCATCAAAAATATTCTCATAAGAAAAAGTGAAGGAAGATACGTTGCCATACGCAGACCAGAATTTTATCCTTTTTTGTATTTCATCGAAATAGGATTCAAGCGTTGTGCCGTGAACCGTATAACCGTTCAATGCTAAAAATATTGCCGTTGTCCCATATCCGCAACCGATATCCCAAACAGTATTTTGTTTTTCGCCGGCATACTTCGCAATATATTTCAACCGTTGCATAAAATAGTTTTTCCGAAACGGAAGACGATTTTTGCCGCCTAAAAATTTATAATACCCTTGTAATCCCGGAGAATGCGAGAGCTCAAGCATAAATAATTCAAAAAACCTCTCGGGAGACATGCCCTGCGGTTGTTGTGCCGTTGTAGTCATAATTGTTTGAACATATTCTTAAAACAGTAGATGGTGGTAAACAGTTTGCCTGGAAACGATTTCACGAATCTTGTTTAGTAATTAATACGGCTATTTCAAAATGCAGCCGTGCAACATCGAATTTACCGATAAGTGCAAATATTATTGTTTTTACCATTAGTGCGAGAATTATTAAGGGCAACACATTTCTTTCGTGATGGATCCGGAAATAATATATTTTGCTGCGATAATAATGATACAGTGAATATTTGGATGCGTTTTTTTTTCCGGAACTTTGTTCGCCAAAATGCAGTATGGTCGCTCCTGGAAAATACACCGTGCGTAACCCCTGAATTTTCATCCGACGACAGAAATCTACCTCTTCCGAATACATCACAAATCGTTCATCAAAAAAAACAGCGTCTCGAATAACATTTTTGCGAAACACAAGACAAGCCCCCTTCACA
>JALNZH010000029.1 GCA_023229405.1 Bacteroidota bacterium | reverse complement strand
CGTTCATCGAACTGACGGCTCGGTTCGACGAAGAATCGAACATCTATTGGGCGGAAGAGTTACGAAACGCTAAAGTGAAAGTGCTCTTTACAATTCCAAATCTGAAAGTCCATGCAAAACTCTTGTTGATTACCCGTAGCGAGGGAAGCGTAAAACGCCGGTATGGATACCTCAGCACGGGAAATTTTAATGAACGAACCGCAGCGATGTATACCGATCATGGATTATTCACTTCGGACGTTCGCCTGACGAATGAAATCTATGAAGTATTCCGGTATCTGAATAAAAAGACCAATTCGGTAAAATCCCGCCATCTGCTGGTTGCTCCGTTCACACTCCGTTCTAAGCTGATAGAATGTATTACTCAAGAGATTGTTCATGCCAAACACGGCAAACCGGCATCCATCATCCTGAAAGTGAATTCACTTGAGGATCGGGAGATGATCAACAAACTCTACGAAGCAAGTTCGGCTGGAGTGAAGGTATCCGTCATTTCACGCGGAATTTGTTGTCTGATTCCCGGTGAAAAATCATACAGCAAGAATATTTCCGTCATCAGCATTGTCGGACGATATCTGGAACACGCGCGGGTGTATCTTTTTCATAATGAAGGGAATGAAATCTTGTATCTATCGTCTGCTGATTGGATGATGCGGAATCTGAACCGACGAATTGAAGCGGCCTTTCCGATCTACGATCAGACAATCAAAAAAGAGGTGAAGGATATTCTCAATTTACAGCTGATGGATACGGTAAAAGCGCGGATTATTGACAAACACTTTAAGAATACTTACAAAAAAGCGGACAATCAAAAACCGGTTGAATCACAGTTGGAGATCTATCATTACCTTGAACTAAAAGCCTCACCGTAACATCATCGAAAAAACCTCATACCCTTCCGCGCTATTTATTGAGTCTGCAACAATCACACCCAACCGCACTCTCCCGTCTGTCAACAGATCCAACCGCATATATCCTTTCTTCCGTGACGCGAGAATTGTTTCGTCGGCGTAAGTGAGCGCCTCATCGTGTTTGGCAATTCCGTTCCCGCTGACAAGATAATAATGACTCGCCATTTTTTGTATTATTTGAAGCGTATGCTCATGACCGGCGGCATAGGCAATCGGATTATGAAGAGATAGTACGCTGTCGATCGCTGTTGTCATAACACGATTCCGTCTGCCGGAAAGATCCTGATCGGAAATTCCCCACAAACGTGAGAGCGGATATAATGAACCAAGTCCGGGCAGCGGTATCCAGAGCCAACTGTTCAGTTTTCGGAGCGGGAAAAGATGATCCTTCCAACCGAAAAATCCGCCGTGCTCGCCGTGTGTTTTCAATGGATGATGTGCTGTCACTATCACCGCACGGTCTCCCGCACTTCCCAGCACCGCCGAAAGAGAATCCAACCAACGGCGTTGCGTCTGCGCTTCAGAGGTGTCGCCGGGATAGAGCGGCTTGTCATACGCATGCAGCCACCATTGTGTATCTATCGCAATAATCCGGAGATACGTTTCGATATCTACGACATATGGACCTGGTGTTCCGTTGTGCGGCAGAAGTGAGACATTGGATAGATTTTTCGATCGCAGATATTCCCCTTCACGCAGAATCGCCTTATATCCATTTTGACCCTGATATTCCCAATCGTGATTTCCTGGTATGAAGATTGTCTGTGCCCCGCTTGTCGTACCAATGGCAATCTGCTCGTCAATTCGGCGTTCCATCTCTTTTCTGTCTGGACTATCAGAAGATGGAAGTCCTTTCGCATAAATATTATCCCCGAGAAAAATGATCGTCTTCTTTTCCGACTGCTCGGATACCGTACGGGTTAGAATACGAAATACCGCCTCGCGAACATCGACGGCTGGCTGACCAGCATCGCCGATGAGAAATACTGAATGTCGGATGGAATCTTCAGAAACGATAGGAACCGAAACCACTGTTGCCGGACGGATATACACTTCACCAATGCCGCAACCGGACATTTCAAAAATAAAGATGAGTATACAGAAGGAAAAAATATTTTTCATCGTAAAGAAATTAATGTTGGAAGGTAGCATGTGATCGTTGATTTTTTTTTCTCGATTACCGACATCCGCAATTCATGAAATGGAAGAATTGATGTTCTGTGCAAAAATGGAGTTATATGTTACTTGCATCATGTGTTACAAATGGGTGGCAAATTCTTTAATGCGCTGTTTTGAAAATCCGAAATACTTCAACAGTGTTCCGACGATTCGTTCGGATGCTTTGCCGTCGCCGTACAGATGTATTGCTGTTGCCTTAGAACGGTACACTTTCCCCGTTCCCAACAGCCGGTGTGCAGCAGAAACAATGTTCTTCGTCTCCGTTCCAACCAGTTTTACTGTGCCGTATTTTATCGCCTCAAGTCGTTCGGTCACATTCCGCAGGAGCAGCACCGGTTTACCCAACGCCGACGCTTCTTCCTGAAGTCCGCCGGAATCGGTGATGACAGCATACGATTTGGCGATCAAGTGAATAAAATCGGGATAATTCAGCGGTTCCATCAAAATGATGTTCGGAAGATCATGCAACATACCGAACACCGTTTCGCGGACAGCCGGGTTCAAATGGACGGGGAACACAAAATTGATCTCGGGATGCAAAACAGAGATTTCCTTTAGTGCCGAACAAATTCTCAACATCGGTTCACCCAGATTTTCCTTCCGGTGAGTTGTAACCGTCACAATCTTTTTATTCTGACCAATTACCTCATTCAGAGGACCGGTCCTGAATTGATATATCGGCTGTATCGTTTTCAGCAGTGCATCGATGACGGTATTGCCGGAACAGACGATCGATCGCTTTGAGATTCCTTCTTTTAACAACGCTTTTGTCGCGGTGGGAGTCGATGAAAAATGAAGATCAGCTACATGTGTGGTTAATCTCCGGTATGTTTCTTCGGGGAACGGTTGCATTTTATCGTTCGTGCGTAAGCCTGCCTCCACGTGAGCAATCGGTATCTTTCGATGGAATGCCGCAAGACTTGCCGCAAACGTTGTGGCCGTGTCTCCTTGCACAATCACCATATCCGGCTGTTCCATCGCCAACACGTAATCGAGCTTTTCGAGAATATTAACTGCAAGTGTCGAAGGCGTTTGGCGGAGCCCCATAACGTTTAAGTCGTACTTTGGTGCGATGGAAAAGACCGACAAAACGTCATCCAGCAATTCGCGATGTTGTGCGGTAGTAATTATACAAAGGGAAAAAAACCGGTCATGTTTCTGTAGTTCTTGGATCACCGGAGCAAGTTTAATGGCATCGGGGCGGGTAGCAAAGATAACGGCGATTTTTTTTCTGGCGATTTCCATGAGGTAACCAAGATAAAAATAAAAGTGAAAAGAATCCGTCTATTTTTTATATTGGATCATTAAAGGAAGGTAAAGTATGCGTGTAATTATCCAATCGAACTACGATCTGGTCAGCAAATGGACCGCCACATTCATTGTGAAGCGGATCCGTGAATTTAAAGCTACGACAAACAGTCCGTTTGTTCTCGGCCTGCCGACCGGATCATCCCCAATCGGGACCTATAAAGAACTCGTTGCTATGCACAAAGCCGGTCTCGTATCATTTAAAAACGTTGTAACATTCAACATGGACGAATATGTCGGGCTGCCTATGGATCACCCGGAAAGTTACCATTCCTTCATGTGGAATAATTTTTTCAAACAAATCGATATTCAGGAAAAGCATGTGCATATCCTGGATGGAAATGCGAAGGATCTTGAAAAAGAGTGTGAGGAATATGAAAAAAAGATAAAACGGCACGGCGGCATTCAACTTTTCCTCGGCGGTATTGGACCCGACGGTCATATTGCCTTCAATGAACCGGGTTCTTCTCTTGCCTCACGGACACGCATTAAAACGCTGACGTACGATACCGTGGTAGCAAACTCCCGGTTCTTCAACAATGATATTGCCAAAGTCCCAAAAACTGCTTTAACAGTCGGGGTTGGTACAATTCTGGACGCACGTGAGATTCTGCTGATTATTTCAGGTCACGCCAAAGCCCGTGCATTGTCCCATGTCGTGGAGGCAGGTGTGAATCACATGTGGACGGTGAGCGCTTTACAATTGCACCCAAAAGGAATTATTGTTTGCGATGACGATTCCACGCATGAATTAAAGGTAGGAACGGTAAAATATTTTAAGGATATCGAAGCGATAAACCTTGATCATGCATCATTGTTGAAATAATTCGCTATTTTTTCGATTGCTGTTCTTCCATTATCAACCGCCTCAGGTTCTCAATATCACGTTGAACTGAGGCGGTTTTCGTTTTGTCATTTTCTATCGCAACATACGCTTCCAATTCCGGAAGAGCCTCAGAAAACCGCTGCAAATAAAATAACGTCAATCCCTTGTTCAGTCTGGCGGGAGCAAACCGGGGATTAATTGACAACGCTCTATTAAAGTAAACAATGGCACTGTCCCACTGCTGCTGTCGTACGAAAAGTGTTCCTATAGAAAAAATGGAATTCGCTTCGATTGGATTCATTGCGTTGGCACGCACATACATCCGTTGTGCTACTGAATACTTCCCGACTGCTGCATACACATTCCCTAAACTATTATACACCGCATGTGATTCTTTAATGGAAAGCGATGTTTGAAATGCTGTAGCCGCATCGTTGTACCGTTTTGCGTCGAAGTATGTCGAGCCGATATTATAATATTCCGTCGAAAAATCATCGTTCAGGGAATAATTCAGGATCGTTGCACCCATTACTGCTGCTGCAATTACGGCTGCGCCTTTTACTAAGGCACCTTGCTTTTTCTGGCGTATGGCGTTCCACAACCACTCCACTCCTCCTCCGGAAAAGACAATAAAGAACGGCAGGGCGGAAAGTCGATAACGGTCGGTGATAAAAAATAATACAACACCGGCCACCTGCATCCATAGAAAACCGTGCAATAAAAAAAGCTCTTTCCATCTTGGCAGCGTCACAACCATCCCGAGCATCGATAATGGCATCACAATAAGAAAAACAGGAAGATACGCAAGCAACGAACTGATATGGTTTGCCATAAAATCATATCCGTAACCAAGCTGTCCGATCTCTTTATAGTGGAAAAACAGAATGAACTTTCGAAAGAGTAAAACAACAAATGACCCCGGCTGTTCGACGACATAGGATGTTGCTTTTTCCATCCAATACGATGACGTTTCGGAGGGAGAAAATGCTTTTCCATACTGATGCTCAAGGTACCCGCTGCCGTTCGGGTCGTGTACCAAATTGAACTGTTCTGGATTATAGTATACCCCAACCGCCTGCGCATTATTTCCGATATAAAAATTTAATCCCCCGTTCGATGTCACCGGTATGAACTCACCAGAGAGAACAAAATTTCTGATCGTGACCGGCGCAACCGCCACTGTGATTCCAAGAAGCACCGCTGCAGAATATCGTACTGCCTGCTGTCCAGACAGCGAAGAAAAATAGAAAAGGAAGAGTATTAACGGGAGAACCATCAGCGCATCGGTCGGGCGGCAAAGGATCGCCACCCCCAGAGAGAGTCCGCAAAACAAAAAATCGAACAACTTGAGCGACGCGCGTGCACGAAGTGCGAGATACATGGAGAGTGTGACAAAAAAGACCTTCACAGTTTCTACCAACAACAGGTTGACGAAAAAAACCAACGGACCGTATACCGCTGTAAGGCATCCTGCAATAACCGCAGCCTTCCGGGAAAAGAGTTTCGATGTTATCAAATAGACCATTACCGCGGTCCCGCTCCCCAGCAGCATTTGTGCTATTCTTACGACTGCCAGATCCACTCCAAAGAGAGAATAGAGCAGTGCAAGAAAATAAGGATAGAACGGCGTCATAAAAAATGGTTGCGTGCCAATCCAATCTCCTGTTGCCACCATACTTTTTGCCATGTCATTGTACGTCGCAGAATCCATCCACACCGACGACCAAAAAATGGAACGAGAAAAATCATACATCACCACCCCGCGCACAATTAGCGCCAGTACGGCAATACTAAGTATTGGACCGTATGCAATTCTAGGCTTCAGAGTTCCTTGTTTTTTCGATTTTTCCTTCTGCTTCGACATGGAAAAATATACAAAAATATTCATTTCCTTCGCTCATTAATTATTTTACCCGCGCGCTTGTTCTCCAGCCGATCATTTTCTACCTTCGGTATAATATGGCAGAGGTATTCGACATAGGGTTGGCGTGGGATTGGGAATTCGACAGAGATTTCATTTACGGATTGGAGAACGAATGTATTGCCTTCGGCCTCTCCACTTTTCGTATCGAACCTCAAAATGTTGAAGCTGTCACCCGGTTGGTACGTGCAAAAAAAATCCAATTTCGTACGTATTTGGACAGGGCGTCCGATTCCGATGAGAATTTTATTCCGTTGGCGAAGAGCATCGCCAGAAGTAAAACAATCGTCTTCAATGAATATGCGAAAGTTGAATATGCGAAGGACAAGGCAAATATGCACCTTGCCTTAATGGGAGAAGGAATTCATGTACCATATACGATCATCATTTCTCCGTATAATAAAAATGCAGAAGTAGAACTCAGTCTGACCGAACTCGCCCATCTCGGGCGTCCATTCATCATTAAACCGGCAAATACAACGGGGGGCGGTCTTGGTGTTGTAGTGGGTGCCGAAACGTTGAAAGAAATCATCGAAACACGTCAGCATCATAAGAATGATAAATATCTTCTGCAGGAAACGGTCATCCCGGCAGAATTCAACGAATCAATCGCATGGTTTCGTGCTTTTTATGCATTTGGCAAGACAATGATTTGTTGGTGGGATCATCGAACACATGTCTACCGTGAACTCACGAAACCGGAGGAGCGCAAGTACAAATTGAGTAAACTCCATTCGATGATGCTGACGATCCATCATATCTGCAGGCTGGAATTCTTCTCCTCCGAGATTACGCTGACCGGAGAGGGGAAATTTATTGCTGTCGATTATGTCAACGAAATATGCGATATGCGATTACAATCCCTGCATTATGACGGTGTTCCAGACACTGCGGTTATCAAAATTCAGAGGCAATTTGCGCGGTATGCTCGAGCACAAATAAAAAAGTCGGCTTGACTTTTCAACGCGCTATTGATACATTCTATAAGATTTCATCAACCTATAGAATATTCTCCGGAGGAATCATGGTTCGCGTATCTTCGTTTCGACTGTTCATTCTCGCTGCATTGTTATCAGCAGCATACATCGGATGCGGGGGCTCTGAAGAGGTAGTTGCAGAAGATGAATTGGTAACCGATACCGGCATTACTGAAGAGACACCGCCAGAAGAGACACCTGTACAGGAAGAGACACCAGCGGAAGAACAACCCGCGGAGCAGCAACCTGCTATAGAACAGCCTGCGCAACAACAGCCGGCACCGCAGGAAGGTCCAACCAAAGAACAACTGCAAGGGGAATTGGATGCCATCAAAACTGAGAACATGCAGTTAAAAGATGATAACACTACGCTTCAACAATCTAATCGGGATCTTACCACAAAAGTATCGGATCTTGAAGCAGCCAACGCTGCATTGGCCTCTACACCCAAAAAAGCAGAACCATCAAAAATCTCCCGACGTGCTGCTGCACCCGGCGCCTCATCGGCGGACGAGATTCAAGCATACGAAGGAGCCGTCGCCAAAACAAGAAGCAGAAATTATCGCGATGCCATCGGTGATTTACAGATGCTTCTGAGCAGCGGAATAAAGGATGATTATGCCGACAATTGCCATTATTGGATTGGCGAAAGCAGTTTCCATTTGAAAGAATATTCACAGGCAATTCAACATTTTCAACAAGTACAAGGCTATAGATTTTCTGAAAAGAATGATGACGCTCAATTGATGATCGCTCGTAGTTATGAATTACTCGGGGATCGTTCAAAAGCACGTTCGGAATATCAAAAACTCGTCGACCAATATCCCACTAGTGAATATGTGAGACGGGCGCGAACCAAATTGAAATAATATACGGAAAACAAAAAAAATCCCCCGTCACCAACGGGGGATTTTTTTTATCCTTAAAAACATTGTTACTGTTCAAACAAAAACTTTTCGCAAATTGTCACATCCTCTTCGCTGCCAACAAACATCGGTGTTTTCTGATGTAGTTTTGTCGGAACAGCGTCTAGAATCCGTTGTTTTCCGTCAATTGCCCGTCCTCCCGCCTGTTCAAGAATGAATGCAATTGGATTTCCTTCATACATAAGGCGTAGTTTACCATTAGGATTACGTGAATCACCAGGATAACAGAAGATACCGCCATACAGTAGCGTCCGGTGAACATCGGCCACAAGAGATCCGATATACCGGGCAGAATATGGACGATTGGTTGCTTTATCCTCCTCCTGCAAGTACTTAATGTATTTCTTCATTCCCGGATCCCACCATTTATAGTTTCCCTCATTAACACTATATATTTTCCCCCGCTTCGGAATTTTGATATTCTCATGAGAAAGAAGAAATTCCCCGATACTTGGATCCAATGTGAATCCGTGAACACCGTCGCCAGTTGTATAGACAAGCATCGTGCTGGAACCGTACACCACATACCCAGCCGCAAGTTGTTTATAGCCAGGCTGGATACAATCTTCAATGGTTCCATCGCCGGATTGTGTGACACGGCGATAGATGGAAAAGATCGTTCCGATGCTGACATTGGCATCGATATTGGACGATCCATCGAGCGGATCGAACAACAAGACATACCGACCTTTCGGATATTCTGTCGGAATTTTGATGATATCTTCGTGTTCTTCCGAACCCATTACACACAAGTGTCCTCCATGATCCATCGCCTTAAAAATAACATCATCGGCAAACACGTCCAGTTTTTTTACCACTTCGCCGTGCACATTCTGTGTTCCGGCAAGACCGATAATGTTTACTAGTCCGGCTTTGTTCACTTCTCGCCAGATGATCTTGATCGCCAGCGTGAGATCGCGAAGCACGTTGGAAAAATGCCCGGTAGCGCCGGGATGAGCCCGCTCCCCTTCTATGATATGACGTTCAAGAGTTACAACTTTCCCTTTAAATGACATGGTACTTGCTCCAAATTTTTTGGAAGTAATATTATTTGAATGAAAGTAGGAAAAATGGGGTGAAGGAGCAAGAAAAGAAACGGTGTGTCAGACCGCTTCCTGCTCCTTATATTGCAGAAGATATAACTTATGATAGATTCCTTTTACCGACAGCAGTTCCTGGTGCGTTCCCATCTCACGAATTTCCCCTTTATGCATCACAACAATCTTGTTTGCGGTTTGAACCGTCGACAATCTGTGTGCGATCACGATTGCAGTGCGGTTGGCCAGAAGTTTTTGAATGGCAGACTGGATCAACAATTCCGTTTCCGTATCCACACTGGATGTTGCTTCGTCCAACACAAGCACTGCAGGATCGAATGCCAATGCACGGGCAAATGAGAGGAGTTGTTTTTGACCGACGGATAATGTCGCGCCCCGTTCCTTTACCTCTTCGTCATACCGATGTGGAAGTGTTTCAATGAATCTGTCCACTCCGACAATTCTGGCAGCTTCCCGGATTTGATCAATCGATATTTTTTCATTTCCGAGGCTGATATTCCCTTTGATATCGCCTGAAAATAGAAACACATCCTGCAGCACTACCGCTATATGTTGACGCAGATCGGAGAGAGCCACTTCACGGATATTCACATCGTCAATCAGAATCTCCCCTTTTTGGATTTCATAAAAACGGGACAGCAGATTGATGATTGTCGTCTTCCCAGCACCGGTATGTCCGACAAACGCCGCTGTTTCACCCGGATTGATCGTGAACGAAACGTCTTTGAGTACCCAGTTCTCATCATTATACGCAAACCACACATTTCTGAATTCAATTTTGCCACTCACAATAGTAAACGATTTTGGTTGTTCCGTCTCAGTAATGAATGATTGATCATCCAGGAGTTTAAAAATGCGTTCGGAAGATGCCATCGCCGTCTGCATGATATTATATTTTTCCGATAGGTCGCGGATGGGACGCCAGAACATTTCGTTGAACTGCAGAAATGCCATTACCGTCCCGATCGTGACTGTCCCCTCCAGCACATTTCCGCCGGCATACCAGATAATCAATCCAACAGATACAGCACCGATCAAATCCACCACCGGATAAAAAATGGCATAGTAAAAGATCGATTTGATGTTCGCTCCGCGATGACCCGCATTATGCTGTTCGAATTCACTGAATGCTTTCGATTCACGATTGAAAATCTGGTCCACAAGCATGCCGGTGATATGCTCCTGCATAAAAGTGTTAATCCGAGCAATGTACAAACGCACTTCCCGGTACGCTTCCCGCGCTTTTTTGCGGAAGAGAAATGTTCCGTAAATCAGAAACGGCAGCACGCTGAGCGACAAGAGCGCAAGTTCGACATTCATAGCGAACATAAACCAGACAATGCCGACGATCATAAACACGTCACTGAACACCATAACGATGCCAGAGGAGAACATTTCGTTCAACACTTCCACATCGTTCGTTACCCGGGTAATCAGCCGGCCGATCGGATTTTTGTCATAGAACCGCATAGAGAGTTTCTGCAGATGTCTGAACAGCTCCATCCGCAGATCGTAAATCGTCTGCTGTCCAATCTTCTGGGTGATATACGCATTATAGTATTGCACAATTCCGCGCAGCATCAACAGCACAAGGAACAGAAGTGTTGTCTCCAGCAGACCTTCTTTGTCCTTATTTGCAATATTCACGTCTACAGCAATCTTTGTAAAGTACGGACGGACAGCTTCCAGACCAGAAACCGCCAGCGACAATAAAATTGCCGACAGCACCTGCCATTTGTACGGACGCAAATATACAACCAGCCGTTTCATTAATTGCGCGTCGTATGCTTTACCAAGAATTTCGTCGTCGTTCATGGATCAAATAATAGAGAAAAGTTAGGTTTTCAAGTAAAAAGAAAAATATTAAAAGTTGGCTGTGATGATTATTTCATTCTTCACGTTGCTGTGCGCACGCAGGCTCCCAGAATTTTCATAAATTCTTCAGCCCCCTGAAGAATTTCATTAAAGTTTTTTACTGACACCATCTTTTTATCCCGAACTATTCTTAACCAATAGTGAGTATCGCGGCTTCTTTCAATGCTCTTAACAGTGTATTGGTAAAGTCCAATCGGGATTCTGCCGCTCTCAACTCTTCACCATTCACTCCTATTGAAGTTCTATAACGTGTCAATTGTCGAGTCGATATTCTTCCAGCAAAACTATTCGGCATATTGTTAACAATCGACAGAACGTTGAGAGCAAAATCATAAGTTCTTGAATCAATATCTACTTTATCATACGGCATACTATCCTCCTATGATAGTGTTTGATCATTTGATCAAAAATATTTTTGACTTTACACTTTAGACTTATGTTGTTATAAGTTTTCCAACTCTTTCTCCAATAATTGCTTTTGATATAAACTGGCATAAATTCCTTTCACTGCCACCAGTTGATCATGTGTTCCTTGTTCTGCAATTTTCCCTTCGTGTAGGACGATTATATGATCGGCATCTTTTACGGTTGAAATGCGGTGTGCGATTATGATACTGGTCCTTCCTTCCATTACTGTCCGCAGACGTTGCAGAATTGTCTCTTCGGTGTAGGTATCAACGGCAGAGAGTGCATCGTCCAGAATCATGATCTTCGGACGACGCAGGATCGCCCTGGCAATGCTCGTGCGCTGTTTTTGTCCGCCGGAGAGTGTAATGCCACGTTCACCGAGCATTGTCTCAAATCGCTGCGGGAAATCGGCGACATCTTTTGCTATTTGCGATACGTCCGCAGCTTCGTGGATCAATTCGCGCTGGGCTTCATCGTCACCATAGCGGATATTTTCCGCGATCGAATCGGAAAAGAGAAATGTCTCCTGCGGAACATAGCCGATATATTTTCGAAGCACTTCGAGAGGGATTTTTTTAATGTCAATGCCATCAATCAACAACGATCCGTCCGTTACGTCGTACAAACGCGGGATCAGGTTTACTAAAGAACTTTTCCCAGCGCCGGTATATCCCACAATGGCCAGGGTGGAACCATTAGGAATTGTAAGAGAAATATTTTGCAGCGTCGGTTTTTGCGCAGTTTCATGCGTAAACGATACGTTGTTGAATTCAATTGTTCCTTCAATAGATTCGATGGAAGCATCCGTCTGCTCCGTATTGCGGATCGTCGGCACCGTATCAAAAATCTTTCCAAGTCTCTTCATAGAAGCGGCTCCCTGCTGCCACATGTTGGTAACCCAGCCAAAAGCGATCATCGGCCAGATAAGAAGCGAAAGGTACGTCATAAACGCGGTCAACGTGCCGATCGTCATTTCTCCGTTGATCACTTTCAGACCGCCCATATAAATAGTTATAATGATAGATAGTCCAACCAGAATAAACATGAGCGGCCACATAATAGACTGTGCCTTGGCCAAAACCAGATTTTTCTTAAAATACTCCCAGCTTGCTTTGCGGAATTGTTCGATTTCGTACTCTTCGCGGACATACGCTTTTACGACGCGTGCACCGGAAAGATTTTCTTGCGCTTTCGTCGTGAGCACCGAATACTGTTCCTGTCGTTCGTTGAACTTTTCGTGAATCACTTTCCCTAAATAATAAACAGCGTACGAAACGAATGGCATCGGGATCAACGCCAATAACGTTAGCTGCCAATCTTTAACGAACATTAGCATCAGGGACATGGAAAGTGTCATCAATGTGTCGGCCGGATACATAATGCCGGGTCCGACGACATTCCGGACAGCGCTGATATCGTTGGTGGCATGTGCCATTAGATCGCCGGTCGGGGTATTCTGGAAATAGGAGAGCGGAAGTTTTTGGATGTGTGATAGAAAATCGTTTCGCAGATCGTATTCAATTTTGCGGGAAACGACAATAATGGTCTGCCGAGTGAAAAAGAGCATCACACCGGCAATAATGGAAAATCCGACAACGAGTCCGGAATACCAGAGAAGATCTGTATGCCCGAGCGACTGTGCTTCGAGACCCCTTTTCAATTCGTCCACCGCTTCGCCGATGAACCATGGCGTTGCCACTGCAAACAGATTGCTGATGATTACCGTGATGAGTCCAAGGTACAATGTCCTCTTATACTTGGAAAGGTACGGCAGTAGTCGTAAGAGTGATTTCATTTAAGGAATGATCGTGTATGCATGACAAACAAATGCATATAAATAGAATACGGATGACTCGGATTGAACGGATCAACTCGGATCATCCGTACACTTGAACTGATGCAACAATCACCTCTGAGCACATTGAAGCAGTTTCAAATAACACGTGCCGATGTAACGCAATTAATCGATAACACTAAATCTGGTGTACGGCTGAAGCACTTTCGGCACGATTACTTTCCCTTCGGGTGTTTGATAATGTTCAATAATTGCCGCAACAATTCTTGGCAGTGCGAGACCAGATCCGTTCAGTGTGTGAACAAATTCCTGTTTGCCTGTCTCTTTTGATTTGAATTTTATGTTCATTCGGCGCGCCTGGAACGCTTCGAAATTACTGCACGATGAGACCTCGAGCCACTTCTGCTGACCTGCAGCCCACACTTCCAGATCATATTTTTTTGTCTGCGTAAAGCCCATATCCCCGGTGCACATCAACAGTACACGGTATGGTAAACCCAAAAGCTGCAGTAATCGTTCCGCATCGGTACGCAGTGATTCCAGCTCATCATACGAAGTTGAGGGGTGGACAAATTTTACCAATTCCACCTTATCGAACTGATGCAGTCTGTTTAGTCCCCGAACATCCTTTCCGTAAGAACCCGCTTCTCTGCGGAAACAGGGTGTATATCCGGCATACTTTATAGGAAGATCTTTCTCTTCAAATGTCTCTTTTCTATGGAAATTCGTCACCGGCACTTCAGCAGTCGGAATCAAATACAGTTCATCCCGAGTAGCGACGTACATCATGTCTTCTTTATCCGGTATCTGTCCTGTTCCGCGGGCACTGTCTTTATTGACGACAATCGGTGCTTGCAACTCTTTGTAGCCATGCTCGGATGCCTGATCCAAAAAGAAATTAATGAGCGCACGCTGTAGCGTTGCGGCTTTACCAACATAGAATGGAAAACCCGCTCCGGAAACTTTCGAGCCGCGGTCAAAATCGATAATGCCGAGCGCCGAAGTAATATCCCAATGCGGTTTCAGCGGAACGTCGGAAACAGGTTTTTCACCCCATTCAAAAATGGATGTATTGTCATCGGGAGTTGTTCCAACCGGAACGGAAGGATGGGGAACATTTGGCACAGTCAGCATCAACTCTTCAAGCTTTTCTTCAACACCTTTTAATTCTTCATCAATCTGCTGAATGCGCATCTTGACACTGTTCATCTCTTCAATCACTGCATCGGCATTTTCGCCCGCTTTTTTCATCTGGCCAACTTTGGCGGAGACGTCGTTTCGTTTCGCTTTTAATCCTTCTCCTTCGCCGATCAGCGTACGCCGTTGATTGTCCAGCGCAAGAATTGCATCGATATTATCCTCTGCCCGTTTCAGCGCGATGCCGTTCTTCACAACTTCAATATTTTCTCGAATGAATTTTAAATCTAACATAGCATTTCCTTATTGCGTCACTTCGACGGTGACAAGTATTCCGGTGGCATTAAGTGATTTATACTGAACTCTTTCGGACGAAAGTACTTTCATCTTCCCGTTCACCGGAAGATACACGTGCTGTTCCATTCCTGTTGTTTGATCTGCCGCACTGTTGGCACAGAGATACCGTTCGAGCATTTTCGCAGGAGCTTTGCCATTGGACGATTCGCCGAAGTTTCCTGCGACAACAATCGGATATTCTTCGATGGATTTCTGGATCGCCAGGATTTCATACACTTGCTTCACGCGTTCGCTCAGATCATCCCCATCCAGATCGGTTGAAGCAAACGCCATTGGTTTCAGTCCCATTTCGAACACACCAAACGATAACGAGCGGCGGGTTCTTCCTTTTCCGGTCGGGAGTATATACGCGTTCGACTGCAGTAGCGGATACATGCAGAACAGCGCATTCCCGGAATCCCATCCCTGAAAGTACCGTGCTTTCGCAAACGTTCCTCGCATATCGAGTCGTTTCAAAAGTTCCTTATACGCATCAAAATCTGGTTTTGATTCCGTTGCACGGATAATTTGCTGCACCGCAACAAGTTCGGCGCCGGTCGATTTTACCCAATCAGAAAACCGTTTCACATCCGTCTTATCTTTTAGTCCATGCTGCGTGTTAATGGACAACATTTTAAACTGGCTCGAAATGGCTTTGGGTGGTTCTGTTCCTGCGACTGTTGTTTTTTCTGAAGGCGCGCACGAGAACGCAAACAATGCCACAATCGCGGCAGAGAAAAGAATAAAAATGTTCTTCATATCAGTTAAGATGGATTCCTGTGATTTCTTCCTGTAGTAATTTTAATCCTTGTATTACGTTCAACGGGTGATATTGCAGTTGGTGTCGTGCTTTCATATTGGTGAATGTTGTCAGCAGCGGCCGCGGGGCAAATTGCTCAATTTCCGATAATCTGACTTTTTTGATTAAAGAAGTATCGTATCCGAAAATTTCTGCGGCGCGAACGGCAAAGTCGTACCGGCTTACCTGTTCCGCGCCAGAAACGTGAAACAGTCCTCGCGCGTCGGTATCCGCACATTGTTTCATGGCAATGGCAAGATCGGCAACATAGGTTGGATTGCTGATCTGATCTTCGGCACACTTAATCGGCGTACCGTCATTCAAACTGTTGATGACCCACAAAGCAAAATTGTTCCGTACATTCACACCGGTTCCATAAACAAGAATCGTGCGGAGAATCACGAAATTAATTCCGCTGGAAATGATCATATTCTCGCCGGCAAGTTTCGTTTTTCCATAATAATTGACCGGATTGACACGGTCATCTTCCGAATAGTTTCCGGTTTTTCCGTCGAAGACATAATCTGTTGACACATGAACAAGTTTGGCGTCGATTCTTTTGCTGACTTCCACTAAGTTTTCCACGGCGGTCACATTCATTTTCCACGCCAATTCCCTCTCCCGTTCGCAAGCATCCACATTGGTCATTGCCGCAGCATTCAGAATTACATCGGGACGATAACTGGAGACAAGGCTTTTGACATCGCCGCGATTAGCGATATCCAACTGAGTATAATCGATCAACACATCCTGTTCGGCGAAAGTTCTGTGGTGGGAAGAATGAAGCACTTCATATTCATCGTCCGAATCAAACAGCCATGCTAGGCGCTGTCCAAGTAATCCGTTGCTACCGCACACCAGTATTCTTTTCATACACTTTCCCTTAACGCCTTCAACTCCCTGTGCTTTTCGGACAACGGAAACTCCGTCGTGTGCGACGCGGCGCGCTGAGCAAACGATGCGGCTTCCTTATAATTTTTCTTTTTCAGAAATGCATACAGCAATGAAGCTCCAAAGATATCGCCGGATCCGAGCGTCGACACAACTTCCAGCTGAGCATCATCTTTTAATTGCATAGTCACTAATTGCTTATGCTGCTCGGTGTACAATGTTGCCCCCTCCGCACCGCGCGTAATAATAAACGCCTGCACCATCAGCGGGATCATTTGTTTCGCAAGCAGTTCATCGTTGAAATGCTCCACTGAAATTTCCGACGCTTCCTGTGCGTTCATCTGTACGCAGTCGGTCATAAAACACCATCGGCGCCAATCTGCCATCGGATTAAACGTGCGTGTGCCGTCCTCATGAACATGCAGCGTTAGACTGTGGATGTCCAGATGGATCGGAGTTTTTTTGCCCCGGATCTCCAAACGGATCTCATCCATCGTATCGACAACGATATCCTTGCCAGAGACCATGTTGATATAGACGCCGTCCACATTCAAAAACCGTTTAATATGACGAAACGGTATTGGCGGCGCAATTGTTAGAGAACGTTCGTTCGGGCTGTCGTCGTAATAATGAACGTAGTTGGATTGACCGGGGAATGAGTAAAGTCCGCTAAGATCGATGTTTTTGTATTGCGAGAGGGCGGCACGAAGTTCTTCAATATCTGTTTCACCTGCGCCACAGACAAGGTAAATAGTGTCTCTGTCCGACGCGAGATTCGCCAACGCGGCAACGGAATGATAAATGCCGCCGAGCCGCTTTTCTTCGATCCCATCGGCGTGATGGAAGACGTCGACGCAAAAATGTCCGATCACGGTCAGCTTCATTTTTTATACACCCTTGCAGGGTCGAAAATGATGTCATTCTTTTCTTTGTATGCATTCCCGCCCTCTACTACTTCGCGGTAAAAACAAGTTCGGTGACCGGTATGACATGCAGCGTCACCGATCTGATGAACACGAAGCAACAGAACATCGGCATCGCAGTCCAGATGAATGGATAGTACTTTTTGAACATTACCCGACTCTTCACCTTTTCGCCAGAGTTTTTTTCTGGACCGACTGTAATATACAGCGCGGTTCGTCCGGACAGTTTCTTCCAGACTCTCACGGTTCATCCATGCCATCATCAGTATCTCTCCCGTCGTTTCATCCTGCGCTATAGCAGGAATAAGTCCGTTGGCATCGTAGTTTACATCATTGAGTAGTTTCATAATTCTCCCAAACTTTCGATATCTCTACAATTACGAATGTCTCATGTCCTCACGAAGATATTTTTTGTTCGTAAATATTCTTTCGCCTGCGCAATTGTGTACTGTCGAAAATGGAAAATCGACGCCGCAAGAACCGCATCGACATCGGCCTGTGCAAATGCTTGATACAAATGATCAAGATTTCCTGCACCGCCGCTCGCAATTACCGGAATGCGGACCGCATCCGTCACCCGCTTCAGCAATTCCACATCATACCCATCCTTCGTACCATCCCTGTCCATACTCGTCAACATAATTTCGCCGGCTCCTAACGATTCACATCGTTGCGCCCATTCGACTGCATCTAACCCTGTCTCCGTTCTTCCTCCGTGGATAAACACTTTCCACCGATCCGCAGCCGTTTTTTTCGCATCAATCGCCACCACAATACACTGCACGCCGAACTTTTCCGCACCTTCTGAGATTACCTTCGGATTATTCACGGCAGCCGTATTGATACTCACTTTATCCGCGCCGCTGCGAAGCATGGTGCGCATATCGTCCGTCGTTCTTATTCCACCCCCGATGGTGAACGGAATGGAGACTTCTTCTGCCGTCATCCGGACCACTTTCAGCATGGTTGCGCGGTTATCGGACGATGCGGTAATATCTAAAAAGATCAGCTCGTCCGCCCCTTCGCCGTCATAAAATTTTGCCTGTTCCACCGGATCGCCGGCATCAACCAGGCCGACAAAATTCGTCCCTTTCACGACTCTGCCGTTATCGACATCCAAACACGGAATAATCCTTTTTGCTAACACGATTGATTATCCAATTGTTGATACACCGTTCCGGTCATCAGATTCTTCTTGTCGGACCGAGATCGTCCATTCCTTGTTCGTTCTCGCGCCATAATGCCTGGCACGAAAAACGATTTTCATATAATGCTTTACCGACAATCACGGAATCCACACCGAACTGTTCCAGTTCCTGCAATTTGATCAGATCCTGATACCCGGAAACACCGCCGGACGCTGTCACTTTCAATCCGGATTTTTTCGCAATTTCTCCGATGGCCTCAAAATTGGGACCGGCCAACATACCATCGCGCGTAATATCCGTGTAGACAATCCGGCAGACGCCAAGTTTTTTCATATTCAGTGCGAGAGAAATCGCTTCAATGCCGGTATTCTCCTGCCAGCCTTTCGTCATCACAACACCGTTCTTCGCATCAATTCCGACGACGATCTTCCGTGCTCCAAAATCTTTTACGCACCGCTCAACCAGTTCCGGATCGTCAATGGCAGAAGTTCCCAGCACCACCCGATAGAGTCCGATATCAAATAATTGTTTTACCTGGTCGTACGTCCGAATTCCTCCGCCGATCTGGATCGGAATATCGACAGCTTTCATCATCCGCCGCAGTACGTCCAAATTTTTCATCGTCCCACCGAATGCACCGTCCAAGTCCACAACATGCAGCG
This sequence comes from Bacteroidota bacterium, assembly GCA_023229405.1. GTDB lineage: Bacteria > Bacteroidota > Ignavibacteria > UBA10030 > UBA8401 > UBA8401. Next base: position 1,916 of record JALNZH010000029.1, on the reverse strand, counting down.
TCTTCGAATTCTCCCCACGCCACAGAATCGCCATCTGCACCGGATCATCGGAATAAATTTTCTCTGTGCCGAGCGCACCTTGCACCAACCGGACGCATCGTCCGTCTTTAATATCAATCGCTGGTAAAATGAGCAACATTATAATCCTGCAAAATTTTTTAATAGTTGAAGCCCGGTTGTTTGACTTTTCTCCGGATGAAACTGAATTCCAAACACATTTTGATCTTGAACAATGGAGGTAAACCGAAAACCGTACTCGGTTTGTGTTAACGTTACATCGTCATCAGGAACGACAAAATATGAATGAACAAAATAGACAAAACTGTTTTCCACAACATCTTTCAGCAGCGGCGACTGCTTCACTTTCTCAATTTGATTCCATCCCATATGCGGAACTTTTACCGTATCCGGAAACTGCTTCACCGAGCCGCGCATTATTCCCAGTCCGTCATACGCTCCCAACTCATAACTTTTAGAAAACAACAACTGCATTCCTAAACAGATACCAAGCAACGGCCGGCCGGATGCGGCGTGATCTAACAACAACGGCTGCAATCCCAGTGCACGGATATTTTCCATCGCCTGCCCGAATGCACCGACACCCGGAAGCACAAGTTTCTCCGCCGACTGTAACTCTGCAGGATCGTCCGAAATAAATGATTGAACGCCGACTTTTTCAAACGCCTTCTGCACAGACCGAAGGTTGTTCAGATGATAATCAACGATGCCGATCACAACGAACCTTTGGTGGAAAGAACACCTTTGACCCTCGGATCAATTTCGCACGCCTGGCGCATTGCGCGGGCGAAAGATTTGAATATGGCCTCTATTTTATGGTGCGTATTCTTGCCGTACAATACTTCAATATGAATATTCGCTTTCAGGTTTTCGGCAAACGACTGGAAGAAATGTTCAACCATTTCTGTGGAAAGATCGCCCACTTTTTTTCGGTTAAAGTCAGCATGAAACACCATTGCCGAACGTCCGCTCAAATCCACAACGCAACGGGCAAGGGTTTCATCCATCGGCACATAGGCAGTTCCATAACGGGTAATCCCTTTTTTTTCTCCCAGTGCCTTCACGAAAGCACCGGCAAGAGCAATACCGACATCTTCCGTTGTATGGTGATCATCCACATGCAGATCGCCTTTACAAGTTACTGTTAGATCGAACAGACCGTGCTTAGCAAAAAGGTCGAGCATATGATCTAAGAATCCGATTCCGGTCGAAACGGAAGATTGACCGGATCCATTCAGTTCCAGGGTGACGGAAATGTCTGTTTCTTTGGTTTTTCGCTTAATTGAGGATTTGCGCATAAGAAAAATAGGGACGCAAGTGTCGTCCCTACATTGAAAATGCGCAAAATTTGTGAGAGTTTCAAGAAAAGGGATGAATACAATTGTTTAGTTGCATTCAACAGTTGATATTAACTGATTTCAATCCCACGCGGGGCGCGACATTCATCGATGGGAACGAAGTCATTTCATTATGGTTTCAATCCACGCGCCCACGCGGGGCGCGACGCTGCAAAGTGTTGCATCAGCCATTGACCTGTTTGTTTCAATCCACGCGCCCACGCGGGGCGCGACTTAATTTGCTCAATTTCTTCCAGAGTTTGAACCGTTTCAATCCACGCGCCCACGCGGGGCGCGACAAATAACGAAAGAGGTAATACTATGGCATTGCAGTTTCAATCCACGCGCCCACGCGGGGCGCGACGTCTTTTAGTTTGTCGCTTGCGGTGTTGTCGCCGTTTCAATCCACGCGCCCACGCGGGGCGCGACCGATCCCCGACCGGGTTGCGATCTTTGTAAGTTGTTTCAATCCACGCGCCCACGCGGGGCGCGACAAATAACGAAAGAGGTAATACTATGGCATTGCAGTTTCAATCCACGCGCCCACGCGGGGCGCGACGT
>JALNZH010000367.1 GCA_023229405.1 Bacteroidota bacterium | reverse complement strand
CGGTGATGCCGTGGTACCGGCGGCACGGGTTCTAAATGTGGTTCCACCATCGGTTGAGTACTTGTAACTGGTTAGTGCCGAACCGCCATCAAACCCGGCACTGAACGCCACCGACAATGAGCCATCGGAAGGAGTGATCGCCGTGATCGTTGGCGCACTTGGCGTCGTGCGCGGCGTGGCCGCAGTCGTCGACGATGCGACGCCGTCACCGGCGACGTTGACGGCTTTGATCTGAATGTCATACGAAGTTCCGTTTGCTAACGCAGTCGATCCGTTAGTGCTGAGAGTGGAAATCACCAATGGCGATGCTGTTGTACCTGCAGCACGAGTAAAGAATGTGGTTCCACCATCGGTTGAGTACTTGTAACTGGTTAGTGGCGAGCCACCGTCAGCGCCCGCCGTGAACGCCACCGACAATGAGCCATCGGAAGGAGTGATCGCCGTGATCGTAGGTGCACTTGGCGTCGTGCGCGGCGTGGCCGCTGTCGTCGATGATGCTGCTCCGTCGCCGACTACGTTGACTGCTTTGATCTGGACGTTGTACGAGGTGCCATTCACTAGCGCTGTCGTTCCGTCACTGCTGGCGAAAGCAATCACTATTGGTGATGCGGTTGTGCCTGCCGCCCGAGTCCTGAATGTTGTTCCGCCGTCTGTCGAGTATTTGTAACTGGTGATCGCCAAACCGCCATTGGCTCCGGCAGTAAATGCAACAGACAGCGAACCATCAGATGGAGTGATCGCCGTGATCGTCGGTGCACTCGGAACCGAGGACGGAGTTGCCGCAGTCGTCGACGATGCCGCACCGTCGCCGACTACGTTGACCGCCTTGATCTGAATGTCATACGACGTGCCATTCACTAGCGCTGTCGTTCCGTCACTGCTGGCAAACGCAATCACTATCGGTGATGCCGTTGTGCCTGCCGCCCGAGTTCTAAACGTTGTTCCACCGTCTGTGGAGTACTTGTAGCTGGTGAGCGCCGAACCACCATCAAACCCGGCAGTAAACGCCACCGACAATGAACCATCAGAAGGTGTAATTGCGGTGATCGTTGGTGCACTTGGCGTCGTGCGCGGGGTTGCAGCGGTCGTAGCGGATGCGGCGCCGTCACCGACAACGTTGACTGCTTTGATTTGAATGTCATACGACGTGCCGTTTGCTAACGCAGTCGATCCGTTCGTACTGAGTGTCGAAATCACCAACGGCGATGCAGTCGTGCCTGCCGCCCGAGTAAAGAATGTGGTCCCACCGTCGGTCGAATACTTGTAACTGGTGAGCGCCGAACCACCATCAAAGCCGGCAGTAAACGCCACTGACAGCGAACCATTGCTAGGTGTAATCGCGGTGATCGTTGGTGCACTTGGTGTCGTGCGCGGGGTTGCAGCGGTCGTAGCGGATGCGGCGCCGTCGCCGGCAACGTTGACCGCCAAAATTTGTACGTCATACGACGTGCCGTTTGCTAATGCAGTCGATCCGTTCGTACTGAGTGTCGAGATCACCAACGGCGATGCAGTTGTACCTGCTGCACGTGTTCTAAAGGTGGTCCCACCGTCGGTCGAATACTTGTAACTGGTGATAGCAGCACCGCCATTGGCGCCGGCCGTGAAGGCCACCGACAACGAACCATCAGAAGGTGTTATCGCCGTGATCGTTGGTGCACTTGGCGTCGTGCGCGGCGTGGCCGCAGTCGTTGCAGATGCTGTACCGTCGCCGGCAACGTTGACAGCCAAAATTTGTACGTCATAAGAAGTTCCATTTGCCAATGCGGTCGTTCCGTCGCTGCTGGCAAAATCAATAACTATCGGTGATGCTGTTGTGCCAGCGGCGCGAGTTCTAAATGTGGTCCCACCATCGGTCGAATACTTGTAACTGGTAAGCGCCGAACCGCCATCGGCACCAGCCGTGAACGCAACAGACAGCGAACCACTGCTCGGAGTGATTGCCGTAATTGTTGGTGCACTTGGCGTCGTGCGCGGCGTGGCCGCAGTCGTCGCGGATGCTGCACCGTCGCCGGCAGCATTGACTGCCTTGATCTGAATGTCATAGGAGGTGCCGTTTGCTAACGCAGTCGATCCGTTCGTACTGAGTGTCGAAATCACCAACGGCGACGCAGTCGTACCTGCAGCGCGAGTAAAGAACGTGGTCCCACCGTCAGTCGAATACTTGTAACTGGTGAGCGCCGAACCACCGTCGGCACCAGCCGTGAACGCAACAGACAGCGAACCACTGCTCGGAGTGATTGCCGTAATTGTTGGTGCACTTGGCGTCGTACTTGGCGTCGCAGCAGTCGTAGATGATGCTGTTCCATCACCGGCGGCGTTGACCGCCTTTATCTGCACGTTGTATGGGGTGCCATTAACTAAAGCTGTCGTTCCGTCACTGCTGGCGAAAGCAATAACAATCGGTGATGCCGTTGTACCGGCGGCACGCGTTCTGAATGTAGATCCACCGTCGGTCGAATATTTATAACTGGTAATCGCCGAACCACCATCAGCACCGGCTGTGAAGGCCACCGACAAAGATCCATCGGAAGGTGTGATCGCCGTGATCGTCGGCGCACTTGGCGTCGTACGCGGCGTCGCAGCAGTTGTAGAAGATGCGGTTCCGTCTCCTGCAACGTTGACCGCTTTGATCTGAATGTCATACGACGTGCCATTCACCAACGCTGTCGTGCCGTCGCTACTGGCAAACGCAATCACAATCGGTGATGCTGTTGTGCCAGCGGCGCGAGTTCTAAATGTGGTCCCACCATCGGTCGAATACTTGTAACTGGTAAGTGCGGAGCCACCATCAGCACCAGCCGTGAAGGCCACCGACAATGTTCCATCAGATGGAGTGATTGCGGTGATCGTTGGCGCACTCGGCGTCGTGCGCGGAGTGGCAGCAGTCGTTGCTGTTGCTGTTCCATCACCAATGGCATTGACTGCCTTGATTTGGATGTCATACGAAGTGCCATTCACCAACGCAGTCGATCCGTTGGTGCTGAGAGTCGAGATGACCAATGGAGATGCTGTTGTACCTGCCGCACGAGTGAAAAATGTGCTTCCGCCATCGGTTGAATACTTGTAACTAGTTAGCGCCGATCCACCGGTCGCACCGGCCGTGAAGGCCACCGACAATGATCCATCAGAAGGAGTGATTGCGGTGATCGTTGGTGCGCTCGGGGTCGTGGCTGGTGTTGCCGCGGTAGTCGATGTTGCAGTACCACTACCAATCGCATT
>JALNZH010000366.1 GCA_023229405.1 Bacteroidota bacterium | reverse complement strand
AACAAAAAAAACACCAACCATTATTCGGAATAGCAAATAATGAAATGAAAGGAGGCGGCATTATTTCCAGGTATTGAAAAAAGTTGAACGAAGTAAGGGAACAATTTATTAACAACAAAAGGAGAGGTTGTTTATGAAAAAGATAAGTCTTGCCGTGTTTGCATGCTTGTTGTTCGTCAGCATGACAATCCAGGCTCAACAGGTTGAACGGTTTGATGGAACATGGACGAAATTGGAAGACGCATGGTCAAGTGAAGGAAGCGCTCTTAAGCAATTCACCTATGATTCGACATTGAAGTATGAAGGTGCGGCATCATTAAAGATTGAATGGTTGAATAAAACGTTTGTCGACTGGCAATATGCCGGCGTGAGTATTGCCCAGTACACCAGTCCGTTAGCTGGTGCAATCGATTTATCGGGTTACGACTCACTGGTATTTTATATGTATGTGGATCAACCGGCGACGAGCAATGATACATATTTGGCACTGATCTTCCGCGAAAATCCAAGTGATGTGTCCTATGCTCAGGATCCTACCGGAAATAATGGGAAAACGGAATTCTGGCGGCATCAATATAACGGCATCTTCACCGATAATTCAAAAACATGGAAACGAATCAGCGTTCCGTTAAAAATTGTTGGAGATCCGAAAAATCCAAAAGTATCGGATTGGAATGCCGGATGGAATCGTCAAAATGCCGGTACTCGAATCAATAATGAATCAATTGATTGGAACGCGATTCGCGGATTTTATATGGAATTCGACAGCGATTCGACGGCAACGTACGATTCTTGCGTAGTATATTTTGACAATATGATGCTGGTGGGTCACCAGGTTTCTCCGCTCGTCTTATTCAATGGCCGTTTTATTGCTCCCGGCGTATCGATGGCGACTGGGTGGAGCGGTTCGGTCACAATTGATCCGAAAGAGGATTATGACAATCTGGGAACGGGTGCGGTTAAATGGACAGCGGACGACGGTTGGGATGGCGTATGGTGGGATATTAAATCACCGAAAAATCTTGGACCGAACTGGACCAGCGATACTATTCAATTTGCGATAAAAGCTCCCGCGGGATTAGGGAAATTATATGTCGCTCTTGCGGATAACGATTTGGATGGTGAAGGTACAGCGGATAGATCATACCAAGTTGTGTATGAAATGTCGGAAGCGTCTGTTGGCGGCTTTGACGGAAACTGGAAACTCATCAGAATTCCATTAAAAAACTTTGCGCAGTGGGGTTCATGGGATCAGTTGCGCGACAAGAGCAAATGGATGGATTCTTCCATGGTTGCCCAAGTGCGAATTGAAGGCGGTGGTCAGGCAATGGCGGGGAAAGTTGTGTATTTCGATAATGTCTGGACCGGAACGCAAAAATTTGATATCGCTGCGCCGTCAGCACCAAAGAATGTCAGCGGTGCAAAAAACGGTAACTACGTCAACACAATCAGCTGGGATTATGATGTCACCGGGAAAAACCCGGCGTATAATATTTACGCCAGTACAAATCCAATTACCGATGTGCATGGGCAGGGCGTTATTCCGATTGCAATTGGTGTAACAAAACAGGAAGGCTCTTTGACGGGAATTTTTGATACAAGAATTGTTGCTCCCAAAAAAGATGCATCCCTTACATCATACTATGCTGTAACGTCAATGGATTTCATGGGTGTTGAAAGCGATCCTGGGAAAAGCACGGCAGTGGTAAATACCGCTAAAGGCTTGAATGTTATTCATGCAAGTGCACCGGCAAATTTTGTCGTCAACGGTAATCTCGGCGAATGGACGGGTATCGCACCGTTCCGGATGAACCCGAAAGACGGTTCCGGCAATGTTGTGCAAAATACTGTTATCACCGATAGTGCAGACCTTAACGTGAAAGCATATATAGCGGTTGATAATGCGAACCTCTACGTTGCGTTCGATGTAACGGATGATTCCGTGGTAACAAATAACGGCGATTGGCCGGGGCACGATTTCGACTCGCCGGAACTGTATATTGGCTTGTATGATGGTGCAAGCATTGCCCATTTTGCTGCTCCATATGCACGCGGCACTGCGCCGGAATATAAATTACGGTTCAGCCCGAATCAGATTTTTGCAGACGATCCGGTGTGGGGAACAGTGATGGATACAACCGCAAACGCTGCTGACTATGTCTGGAAAAAGAAAACATTTACATCCGGCTATACGATTGAAGCGCGTATTCCGTTTGCAACGTTGGCGCAATTTGGAGGTGACAGTGTTTTTCATCCGATTGGCGGGATGAAACTTCCTATCGATTTCCATGTTAACGACCGCGATATCACACTTGGTGATGATATGCGTGAAGGCCTAATGACGTACGCAATTCACGGTGATAATTTGTGGGATGGTCCGGCGCAATGGACCTACACCTGGATAGATGGACCAACACTGGATGTTAGCAGCGATGATCTTGTTGCAACATCGTTCAGTTTGTCGCAAAATTATCCTAATCCGTTCAATCCAACGACGAAGATCAAATATTCAATTGATCGATCGAGTGTGGTATCGTTGAAAGTGTATGATATTATCGGACGCGAAGTTGCTACAGTCGTGAACGAATATCAAAATGCTGGAAATTATACGGCAACGTTCAATCCATCGAACAACGGAAAGAGTCTGGCAAGCGGTGTGTATTTCTATACGCTCACAGCTGGTTCATTCCGCGATGTAAAGAAGATGACATTCATCAAGTAATATCAAGCGTGCTGCCGGACATCATAATCTGGCAGCACGCTATTTTTATCCACCGCAGCAAATAAGACGTACTGTGACTAATGTGAAAAACACTCGGTTGAAAATGTTCTCCCTGATCAAATATACGATTCCTATAGGTATTTCATTTTGTATATTCGCCTGTTCCCAATTGTATGCAGGAACAACGGGAAAGATTTCCGGTAAAATAATAGACGCCAAAACCAATGATGGATTGTTGGGAGTGAATGTCCTGATCCAGGGAACACGCCTTGGAGCAACAAGCGATCCGGACGGATATTATTTTATCAGCAATCTTATTCCCGGAACGTACACTCTTGTTGTGAGCATGATAGGATATAATAAAACGGTGATTAGTAATGTGGTGGTGAAGATTGATCTTACGACGGCGATTGATGTGAAAATGAAGGAAAGCATTGTAGAAGGGGAAGAGGTCGTTATTCGCGCCGAACGTCCACTCGTACAAAAAGATTTAACCTCCACATCTGTGACTG
>JALNZH010000028.1 GCA_023229405.1 Bacteroidota bacterium | reverse complement strand
CGGATCGACGCCGTATTGTTCTTTAAACCGGACTCTGGATACAGCACTGTAGTCGGACGATTCATCGAGTGGAACATTCACCGGATACCGGATATAATCCATCTGAATACCAGCCAGATCGGAATAAGTTGTTCGGATTTCCCGATATAACGATGCAATAAAATCCTGTGCCTGTGGATGAGCGGGATTAAGATAGAGGTATCCCGGTTCTGCAGCAGAGATTTTTTCACCATTGCGTTTCACCAATTGCCATTCTGGATGATTCTGCAGGATTGGTCCCGAAGAGGTGTCTTCGTCTATTCCAACATATCCAACAAAGAATGTGTGGACCCATGCATGGATCTCCACACCATGTTTTTCCCCTTCATCAATAAATACCCGCAACGGATCGAATCCGATAAATTCTTTTTTTTGTTGAGTAATAAATCCGGGATAGATCGACTCACCACGCCAGATTGTTTCAAGAAAGATCATATTAAATCCCGACTGTGCTAGCCGCTGTACAGTTGCGGCAATCTCATCACTATTTTTCTCCGATGGTCTGTGCCACACTCCCCTTCCTTCCACTGCTGGAGATACTGTGGTACGATATTCAATCTCATCCAGCAAGCGCATTCCTTCATCATACAATGAAGAATCGACGGAAGGTACGGCAACCGCATTGGGTGCATCGCGGACTATTTTTAGAGAATCGATCGCAGCTTTAAGTGACGATCGTTCTGCTTCGGATAACTGAGCTTTGATCTTTTCATATTTCCGAATCAGCTCGCCTTTGCGCATGTCCGAATAAATGCGAAACGATTCCATATCGAAACTTACAGTCACGGATGTATCCGTACGGAGGATCTTTGCGCCCACTTTAACATTCCGCTGCAGGAACACACGCGCTCTTCCGTGTCCGGACAGTACGTATTCTCCCGGCCGAATCGGTGAATTGTTTCCGCCGATTTTAATAACGATATCATCTTTCACCGTTGCTTCTGCGCCCCACTGATTCGTTCCGGTTGTGGTTGTGCCGTACTCCGAAGTATAAATGATCAATTGATGTTCACCGCGTCCGCCGGGATAGTCGCGCATATTCTTCGGATCAGTCGCTGCAACAGGATACGTCTGCGATTCACTTTGGCAGAACACAACAGAAGTAAACAGTATGAGTGTGGCAACGGACTTCATAAAATAATTTCGGATAACGAGCCTGTTTTTCTTCCGCTCACGATAAATTCGTGAACGATCTGCAGTGCCGTCATTTGTCCAGGCCATACGCACATTGCTTTTGCTTTGTCGATGGTGTGCCACTCGAACTGATAATGTTCGTCTGAAAGCACGGGATTGGTGTTCGGAGGGACTTGAGCAGCGAAAACCACTGTGTGGTGCAATGTATCATATTTGACGGAAAAGAACGTATTCACATGTGGAACGATCCAGAATTTCTGTGGCACATAACCGGTCTCTTCATTTAATTCCCGCAGGGCACCTTGTACTGCCGTCTCCCCTTGCTCGATGGAGCCGGTGACGATCTGCCATATATCGGGGTACACTTTTTCTGTTAACGAACGGCGCAGCATCAAATACTGCGGTTCCTTATTTTCGAACGAGAAGATACACACTTCAACGATACTACAGGAAATGTTGGTCATGGATTATTATCAGGAATGATTTTTATTCAAAAAACTGTAACTACTCAGCGTAAATTTTATCAAGCAAAATATATTGGTCAATCTGAGCACCCGAATGACCGATACTATCGGGCAGACAGCGAAGAATCCGTATTACACATCGTCGAATTTGTTACTCTTCGTATCGGATTCTTTGCTTCGTTCGCTATACAACAGCAGAACTTGTGCAGAATGACGACCATAGTATATTGATTGTTACCATCACCGAGTAGTTACCAAAAAACTATGATTTAGAACAATTTTTAAATCATACCACAAACAGTCATTCTGGTCGAGTGACGTATTCACAACCATCCTTCGACGCGTTGTACTCGCTGAGGACTTACCCAGGATGACCGAATGCCATATACGTCGAAGAACATCTGTGTCATTTTTATTTCTAGTGTGTATGCTTTTTCAGATTCGCGATTTCATCTTTCGACAATTTTCTTATCTGGCCGGATTGTAATTCACCCAGCAATACTGGACCGATCGCAATCCGCTCCAATTCTATTACCGGAAATCCGATACTTTCAAACATTCTTCGAATCTGGCGATTCTTTCCTTCAACGACGGTAATCTCACATTCTGAAACATTGTTTTCAGAAAACATTTTCGAAATACGGGCGGGCATGGTCGTGTATCCATCCTCCAGTTCTATACCTTCGGATAATTCGCTCAGCACTTCTCTATTCAATACTCCTTCACACACCACTTTATATGTCTTAGGAAATTTGGATCCGGGATTCGTGAGCTTTTCCCCCAATTGACTGTCATTGGTTATCAGCAATGCACCGCTCGTATCTTTATCGAGTCTTCCCACAGGGAAAAGATGTCCGGCATCATGCACCGATCGCTCCGCCTTTAACAAATCGTAAACCGTTTTACGGCCGCGTTCATCCACTCTTGTTGTCACAACATCGACCGGTTTATTCATCAGCAGATACACGAATGATTTTTCCTTCGTAACCGCGGCGCCTTCAACAATAATCGAATCTTTCGATGGATTCACCCTGAACGATAACGATGTAATCACTTTCCCATTTACCGAAACAACACCGTCAGTCACAAGCTTTTCCGCCTGACTTCGCGAACAAAATCCCAATTTCGACAATGCACGGGGTAAACTTACCACCCGAAAATCCTGTTTCTTCTTCATATTCCGATTCAATCTCGTAATCCTTTCATTCCGCCTTTTCCCTGGGCAAATCGGACGGCGTTACGAATTGCTTCCGCAGCAGCTTCCGCGGCGCATTCTGCGACGACGTCAACCGGATATAACACCTCACCGGAAGAGAGTGCGAAGGCTACATCACCGTCGAATGTTGTGTGGCACGGCTGAATCGCTCGCGCCATTCCATCATGTGCTCGTTGTGCTACACGGTTTGTGTCGACTTTGCTTAATTTTGCATTGGATGCAACTACAACGAGCGTGGTATTTGTATTCCGGGTTAATAAAAGATCGTTTTTAAAATATTCCAGTCGTTCTTTGCTTGTAAAAAATTTTCCATCAATCCTTGCGCCTGCGACAGTCGTTCCATCATGGTCAATGATATCACCGACAGCATTGACCACAGCAATTACTCCGACGATCAACGATCCCAACCGAATGGAGGAAGTGCCAACTCCCCCTTTCATTGCGGAATCAAACCCATTCCATTTTCCGACAACAGCACCTGTTCCGGCTCCGACGCTTCCCTGTTCCACATATCGCCCTGCTTGTTGACACGCCGCATAGGCATTTTCCTGTGTCGGAAAAACAGTAGTACTGCCGAGATTCATATCAAAAATGATTGCCGACGGAACGATCGGAACAGTAATCCACGGAGTTTTGTATCCAATCCCCTTCTCGGACAAATATTTCATCACACCGTTTGCGGCACCGAGTCCGAACGCACTGCCGCCGGAAAGAAGGATCGCATGAACCTCCTGCATCTGTTTGTCCGGAGCGAGCAGGGCAAACTCGCGAGAGCCCGGGGATGAGCCACGGACATCGCAGCTGGCGACTGTTTTCGGCGGGCATACGATAACTGTGCAGCCGGTGAGATTCACATCGTCCGTGTAGTGACCAACCAGAAAGCCGGGAACATCGGTAATCATAATTTTAGATACGACAAGATGACACTGCACGCCATGGCGGCATTCAGCGATTCTGCTTTCCCGAATTGAGGAATCTTGATCCGCTTATCCGCCAAAACAGAAATATTTTCGGAGACTCCATGGGATTCGCTGCCGATGACAATAACCGATCGTTTTGAAAATGCGATTGTTCTCACATCTTCACTTTTTTGTAATTCAGTGGAATACATTGTACAGCCTGCATTGCGGCATTCCGCAAGAGACTCAGTCAGGTCAACATCGGTCAACACCGGAAGGTGGAACAACGATCCCATCGTTGACCGGACCACTTTGGGATTGTACATATCGACCGAATGTTTGCCGATCAACACTGCATCAACGCCGAACCAATCGCATGCACGGATGATAGTGCCGAGGTTTCCCGGATCGTTAATAGCATCCAACGCAATTATCAACGCCTCAGATTTCCGCAGCACGGACGAAAATGCGGCAATGTGATTGAATTGAGGAAGTACGGCAATAATTCCCTGCGAGGTGACCATATCGGAAATACTCTCGATCTCTTTTGCTTTTGCCTGATAGATTGCGCGTGATGACCGTTCCAACAGCGAAAGGAGTTTATATTCTTCCACATTGTGCGGATCGTACAGAATTGTATCACATTTCACACCAGAGTTCACCGCTTCCTCAACGCTCTTCCATCCTTCAACAATAAATTTTCTCTCAGCATCCCGCGTTTTTTTCGTCAATAGGCCCTTCACATCTGTCAGTACCCGTTTGGTAAGAACATTCTCCGTTCTACTCATACACTCCCCACACTTCACGAAGCGTATCAGATATTTCGCCAACGGAGGCATACAATTCTACCGAACGAAGGATATGCGGCATAACATTTTCCATTCCTTGCGCTGCGATTTTTAATCCTGCCAAGGCGCTTTTCACTGCGTCGTTATCTCGGGAAGATCTGACCGTCCGCAAATTCTTTATCTGCTCATCCCGGATGGATTCGTCGACCTTCAATAATTCTTCCGAACTTTGTTCATTCACAATAAATTCATTTACGCCGACGATGATCTTAGCTTTTTCATCAATTGCGCGTTGGTATTTGTATGCACTATCTGCGATTTCCGTCTGAAAGAATTGTTGTTCGATCGCCTTCACGGCCCCCCCCATACCGTCGATTTTCGCGAGATATTCCTTCACGCGCTCTTCCATTTCATTTGTTAACGATTCCACATAATACGAACCGGCTAGCGGATCGACCGTATCGGTCACACCGGATTCATAGGCTATCACTTGCTGCGTGCGCAGAGCTAACCGAGCCGATGCTTCTGTTGGCAAAGCCAATGCTTCATCCTTTGCATTGGTATGCAGGGATTGTGTTCCGCCGAGAACAGCGGCGAGCGCCTGCAGTGTAACGCGGGGGACATTTGTATCGATCTGCTGGGCGGCAAGGGACGAACCTGCCGTTTGTGAATGAAAACGGAGTTTCAACGAATCGGGATTCTTTGCCCCGAACTCTTCCTTCATAACGGTTGCCCACAACCGGCGGGCTGCGCGGAATTTTGCCACTTCTTCAAACAAATTATTGTGCGCATTAAAAAAGAAAGAAAGCCGGGGAGCAAACAGATCAACATCAAGTCCGGCGTTTATTGCCGCACGGACATACGCTTTTGCATTCGCAAGAGTAAATGCGAGTTCCTGAACCGCGGTGGAACCTGCTTCGCGGATATGATACCCACTGATGGAGATAGTATTCCAGCTAGGGAGGTATTCACTGCACCAAGAGAATGTATCTGTCACTAATCTCATTGAAGGTTGTGGAGGATAAATGTGTGTTCCACGGGCAATATATTCTTTCAGAATATCATTTTGAATGGTGCCGGAAATCTTCGACAGATCTGCATGTTGTTTTTTTGCCAGCGCAACATACATGGAAAGTAAAATCGATGCAGTTGCGTTGATGGTCATGGATGTCGAAACGGATTGAAGCAAAATACCGTCAAATAACATTTCAATATCCGCAAGCGTATCAATGGCAACTCCTACTTTCCCCACTTCACCTTCGCTCATCGCATGATCGGAATCGAATCCCATTTGCGTAGGTAGATCGAATGCGACGGACAAGCCGGTTGTTCCTTGAGATAATAGATACTTATACCGTTCGTTGGACTGACGGGCTGTTCCGAATCCGGCGTATTGTCGCATCGTCCAAAAGCGGGAACGATACATTGAAGGATGTACTCCACGGGTAAAAGGAAAAGATCCGGCGTCTTCCAGTGTTTTTGTCGGATCAACATCCGATGCTCCATATTGCTGTTTTACCGCAATGCCGGAATCTGTTTTAAACTGTTTTGTTACCATTCTGATCCCGTTTCGTGAGGAAGTGATAGATAACCGATGGAATGAAAATAAGAAAGATGAGGACAATATGAAATACGAAATACAGAACGGCAGATATGACGATGCTGGCAAGCAGTATACCGATTGAAATGTATCGCGTTTTTTGATTGTTCTCCACGATCATTCCCTCCATTGAACTTTTTTGAGTATCGTGCCGTTCGTTTCAAAAACGACCGCCCCATCCTGATCGGTGCGATAGACCTGCGAACCGGCGGCGATCAACCGTTCAATCACCCGTTTGGACGGATGACGGAACTTATTAAACTGAGCCACCGATATTACCGAGTGTGCCGGCATAACATACGAAATAAATCCTTCAGAACTGCTGGTGGAAGAGCCATGATGTCCCGCTTTCAACAAATCTGCACGCAGGAAATCCCCATAAACTCGGACAATGTGTTCTTCCGCTTCCGTCTCGGCATCGCCGGTGAATATCATGGAAATTGATCCATACTGTAGTTTGAACACAACCGACGATCCATTCAGATCGGAATAACCGTTGGAAGAATCTGTATCTATAAACCGCGGTGTCGGGTGAAGAATATACATTTTCACATCGCCAAACGACATCACTGTCCCCGCCTGTACCGCTGTATGAGTACTATTGTGGACTAAACTGTCATAGAGCTCAAACAATCTGGAGAAGGTCTGTTGTCCGGCATCGATCGTTTGCCGCACTGTGAAATTCTTCAAAATATATGGAACACCTCCCAGATGGTCTGCATGTGGATGCGTAGTAATGACCGCATGAATCTCCGAAATTCCGTTTCGTCGAAGAAACGGCGCGACATTACGTTCTCCAGCATCATACCCTGGCGAGTATGGACCAGCGTCGATAAGAATTGTTTCACCTGTCGGGAATTGAATCACAGTTCCGTCTCCCTGACCAACATCTAAAAATGTAATACGGAGATTTTTTTCTGCATTATCGAAAACAGAAGCATACAAAAGCACATTCGCCGTTACCAACAAAATAAATACGAATCGTTTTACTATTACGCGATTTCCGATATTGAACCACACGCCGATGATGAGCGAATAGATAATTGTCTCTTGTATACCGAACGTTGCGGTATGTACAATAGCATACGGTACTTGTTCCGCCCACTTCACAAAGTTCAGAGTCACCACTGCGATCAATTCATTTACTTCGCTGAAACAGGAAGCGAACACCATGGAAATACTACCGAGAATCGCTCCGCTAAGTCCGATCGTCACAACCACTCCCACCAGCGGAACAACAACAAGATTTGCAAAAAGAGAAACGATCGACACTTTCCCAAAATAAAATGCCGTAAACGGCAGTGTGCCGATTTGCGCCGCCAAGGATACTGCGAACAACTGCCACACAGTGTTCATTATCTTGAATTCCTCTAACGGTTCGGGAATTTTTGGAATCAGCTCATTTAGCTTTGGATAAAAGTAGACGATGGAAAAAACGGCAGAGAACGACAACTGGAATCCCACATCAAACAATTGTTTCGGCTCGAACAGCAAAATGACTATCGCAGAAACTCCAAGCACATTGTATACATCGGTCCGCTCTTCAAACAGTTTTCCCAAATACATCACCAGCATCATAATGGTCGCCCGAACCACCGACGGAGTTGCTCCCGTGAGATACATATAGTAGATGAGCATCATCATCACCAGGATAATCTTTGGCTTGCGGGAAAAACGGAGGAGTCCGACAACTACGACGATAATCTCTGCCACCAGTACCACATGCGAACCAGAAACAGCCAGAACGTGGATTGTTCCAGTGTTCATAAATGCAGTTTTGATCTCATCGGAGATCTCCGTTCTATCCCCTAACAACAGTCCGATCAAAAAATTCGCTTCATCCCCTCGCATTACCGTTCGGATTGTTGTTATGACGAATGCTTTCGACGGAAAGATGATATACTCAAACAACGGATTCGTAATTCTCTCTTCCAATATCGAAACATTTGCATATCCACGAACAGAAACTGTTGCACAGATGTTATTCAACGCCAGATATTCCTTGTAACTAAATTCTCCGGGATTCCGTTCTGCACTCGGCACCTGCAATATGCTTGCGAATGTAATTTCCGAACCATACAGTATCTTTACTGGCGTTTCATTCTTCCGTCTATCCGGATAGATTGTTACGTACGCCTTCCCTTCCGTTTCTACTGTATCGATATCATTAGCAACTGAAAGAATCTCAACGAGCAGTTTTGTTTTCTCTGCTGCAACATGCGGTTCATCCAACACGCGGCAACGGAACGTCAGCGAGTCGGAGATTGTGAGAAAACGAGAGATATGACGATGATCCTGCAATTGAACGGAAACCGAATAAGATGCGGCTGCCGAAAAAAAGAGCGCCGCCAAAAACAATAATGATGGATAACTTTCTCTTCCTTGCAGTGATCTCCGCAGTAATACATTACCGAGTGCGGCACAAAACAGGAATGCTGAAAAAAGTGCGCTAACGTACCATTCAAATCCTGACAGTTTTGCCGCAATGATCCCTGCGATAACGGCAAAAGCTCCTGTAAGTGCAGGGCGCTTCGTCATACGTTCTACAGCATTGAAAAATAAGAAATAACCGCAGGAGTGACGTGTGTGAGGTTTTTAATACGCGCGGAAAAATGGGGGTGGTGTTTTCCAATCACAATCAACGGAACAGGGTTTTTTGTGTGTGTCTTCACGGAAAGATCTTCGATGTTTCCATGGTCGCTGATCATTAAGAGCAGGTCTTTTTCATGATTAAATTTTTCTATAATACCGGAGATAAATCCATCCATTCGTTCAAGCATCTCCGTCGCTAACGGCATTTCCTGGGAATGTCCGGCATAATCCGTAACAAAATATTCAAAAAAAATCAGATCATGCTGTTGTCCCAATCGATAGAATAAATTACCTGCCGAGTACGGATCGGTCGGCGATACATCAGGGTGTCCGAGTTCGTGCCAGCGTGTACCAGAGATATCTGCAGAGATCGCCGTCTGCGCTTTCACCTGTTCATGTGTGTTCAAAAATTTTCCCGTGGAAAGATACGAGAGTGCAATGGTTGGCACCCTTCCTTTCGGTCCGAGAATATACTCTAGATAGCGATTCGGATATCCGTTGGCGAAAAAAAACGACCGGTTCATTCGCTGCAACTGCGCAAACAGGTTTTTTTCCTTAATAATGGGAACAAGCGTAGAATATGGATGAGGGCCGAAGTGTTTCCCCACAAACCGAGAGGCATTCACACCTGTCATTATCGCTGTCTGTCCGGTACCGCTTTGGGGTAATCCGGCGACTCTCAGCGTGGTGTTCACCGGGGAAAGGGAAACGGTTTCCGATGAGAACCGTTTAAACTGTTGAGATGGAACATTCCCACCGAACAATTTTCGGAATGTCGGCAGGTTCGAAGAAAAAAACGGATTTCGTTTCGGATTATTGTCTCCGTAGCCGACGCCGTCCCAGAATATGAAATAAAGAGCCATGGAGAATTTTTAAAATAGTGGAATTGTATAGCTAAAAGCGTACATCAGGTAGTAGGTATTGCGTACCAGCGAAACATTGATCCTGTAATTTTGACATACTTGTCCAAAATAAATCATAAAAGAGAAAAACTTGTTCCTTCTTTTCTTGACGGGGTTCCGAAGGAATGCTGACATGGTATAAACATTTGGTCGGCACAAGAAAAGAAGCAAAAGAACTCCGTGCGAAATGTATCGCGCACGATGAATCCCGTTCGCTCATGCCCATTGAGGGCGCTCATTGCGCCATCAAACGTCCCTTCATGATTTCATGACCCCCTCTGCATCTCCCCCTTGGTAGGTGGAGAAAAAACTCGCTCAATCCACCTAAATTTCGCCCCCCACCCACATCAGTACGATTACAATGTTAACTCAAGGGGCGTACTTCATATATTTTGTAAAATTCTTTTTTCTTTGACATGTTTTGACTGATGTTATACTCCAAGAGCTTTTATTTTGGACAGCTATGATTTTGATTCTACAATTACCGTTACCGGACCATCATTAATAAGAGCAACCTCCATCATCGCACGAAAAACACCGGTGGAAACACGATCCTTCCCAAGTAACATGCGCATGTATTCCACAAACTGATCATAGATCGGTTCGGCAAGTTGCGGAGGGGCGGCTTCAATAAAACTTGGACGGTTCCCTTTTCTGGTGTCTCCATAGATGGTAAATTGCGAAACAATCATCACCTTTCCGTTCGCATCATTCACCGAAAGATTCATCTTTTCATCCGCATCTTCAAATATTCTTACTGCAGCGCATTTTTCCGCTACATATTTCGCCTCTTCAGCAGTATCGCCGTTCTTGATGCCAAGCAAAATCAGCAGACCGTTATCAATGCGGCTATAGAGTATACCGTCTATAGTAACGCTTGCGGACGAAACACGTTGAATAATAGCTTTCATAAAGTTTAGGGATAGTTAGTAAACCGTTTTGACGTACGTCAATAATGCATCGCTTCTCAACGTTCTGACTGTAAATAACTAACTGATGTTACGCAAAACAAAACACTGGTCATGGTGAGCACGGCGCAGGCATAACCTCTTAGGTCATCCTTCTGCCAACAGCATCCCTTCGGAACAAAAAGCTAAGGATTTGCCCAGTATGATCGAATACATACGGATAGATATTAGCGTTAAAAAACAAATTCTTAAAGCTACATTGAAGAAGAACGAATCGATATTCAGTATTGCACTCATCTCTCGTTTTTAATTAAATACTCACGTTACGCAAAACAAGAAAAACGGTCACGGTGAGCAAGGCGCAGGCTAAGATAGTTACGTCATCCTTCTGCCGAAGGCATCCCTATCGGGAGACGCATCCTTTCCCGCAGGGATTCCTTCGGAACAAACAGCAAAGGATTTGCTCAGGATAAACGCTGTTTCTGCACCGCGTCGAACCATTCTTACCTTTTTGCGTAACATCAGTTAAATAGAGACATTTGAACAATCTCATGTCAATGTCATACCGAGGAGCGCCTGCCTGCCGGTACCCAAGGAACACCGTTGATGCAGGCAGGGAGCGACGAACCTGCCCGCCGGCGATCAGACGGGGAATCTCGTTTTTCCACTCAAAGGGAACAACAAGATTTTTTCGCGAAGTTTATACTAAGCGAATGTGCTCAGAATAATAAAGGACAATCTATTTTTTAGATGTTTCAAATAGATCGATGCTTGCAAAAAAACAGATGCCTATTGATTCCTCGATAATCTTTCACGATCACCTCGTCGGAGAAGTCGGCAGATTTAAATATTTCGAGTACACTTTCCGATTGGTTATATGCGTGTTCCATTCCTACGATGCCGTCATCCGTCAATGCGGCCTGTGCAAAATGAGCAATTTCTGGATAGAATTTCAACCCATTTGCATTGTCCGTTAAGGCAGTAACCGGTTCGTACTCTTTTACCTCCGGAGCAACCTGCGTCAGCTCGGCAATGGAAATATACGGTGGATTTGAGATAATGCATTGAAACCGCTGCGGGAATGTCTCCGCCTTCAACCCCATCATATCTGCTTTGAGAAACTTCGTTCTGTCTGAAACATTATTTCGTTCCGCGTTTCGGGCAGCAACCACTAATGCTTCTTCACTGATATCAATCCCCGTCACAAATGTGTGAGGAAGTTTTACCGCCAGACTGACGGCGATACAACCGCTGCCGGTACCGAGATCAAGAATAGAAAGTTCTTTCGAATCGAAGAAACGTTGTTTAATGAGCGTCAGTGCCTGATCGACAAGCAATTCAGTTTCCGGACGGGGAATAAGCACACTCCGATCGACAGAAAATTTCAATCCCATAAATTCCGTTTCGCCGAGAATGTACTGCAGCGGTTCATTCACCAGCCGTCGTTTGAGCAGAGATTTGAACAGCGCAAGTTCCTGTTCTGAGAGAGGTTGATCAAATTTTGTGTAGAGTTGTATCCGTTGCAGGTGTAAGATGTGCGACAACAGCAGTTCAATGTTTAACCGCGCATCATCAATATTTTTTTCAGCCAGATATCCCGTCCCCCACGTGATGAGCTCAAGGATTGTCCAGATTTTTTTTCCGGAATCAGCAGCGCCCAATACTTACTTCTTTCCTTTCGTCGATTTCCCGGCTTTCGACTTTGTCTTCATGGATTTTGCCGGCGTGGAATTTTGTTTCTTCTTGTCAGCAGTTGCGACCGTATTTTTTTTGCTGGCAGTGCGCGCTTGCAACTGCGCAGATGCGGTACGCGACCGAACAACTGTTCTGGACATGTCATCGTCCTCATCGTCGTCATCAGTACGTTTTTTCTTTTCGTACTTCTTCAACCCGACAACCTGGTCCTGGTTAAACCCCAACTTCTCCATCTTTTCCACTTCAAAAAAATCTTCCCCCACTTCGTATTCCCCCTCTTCTTCTCCGACATCAACATCTTCAATTTCGTCCTCAATCTTTGCCGCCACAAAGACAAAGCGTTTATCCGCTTCAATCAGGAATTCAAAATCGCCGAGGTTTTCCGGCATGTCGAATTTCAGCAACTCTGCCCGTTCTGCCATTTCATCCCACAGTTCCAGAATCGGAACTTCTTTGGTTTTATGGGATTCTAAATATTTTTCGGCTTCCGATAATAATTTTTCGTACATACTGGCCTCCTAATCGAACGATCCTTTCCTTGGTATGAAATTGGGTTATTGTTTCCGATACCGGACAATGCCGCCGACCACGGTCATTTCCACTTCCGTCGTCAGAATTTCTTTTGGTGAAACAATCATAATGTCTTTTGCTAGCATGACAAAATCCGCAAGCTTTCCCGCCTCAATACTCCCTTTTTCTTGTTCCATAAATTCAGCATAAGCCCCCCACATCGTAAACGATCGGAGCGCCTCTTCGCGTGTCATCCGCTGATCGATATACCAACCGCCGTTAAACAGAAGCGAGTCTTTGATCCCATCTGCCGAAAGCTGAAACTGTTCCGCAACATCTGCTGCAGAACGGGGAATTCCAACTTTATCTTGCCGTGTTACGGCCGCATAAAATCCATGGAGTGGATTCGGTAATTCTACAGGAAAATCCGAACCGGAGGGAATAATATTACCGTCATCAAGCAGCGAACGCCAAGCATACGCTCCGCGAACTCTGTCCGGTCCTAATCGCGCTTGTGCCCAATACATATCCGACGTTGCATGAGTCGGTTGCATGCTGGGAATAATATGTAATTTTTTAAAACGCTGGATATCGTCCGGTGCGATCACTTGTGCATGTTCAATTCTCAGCCTAGCACGTTTCGCCTGTTCCGGATAGCGCTGCGCTGCTTTTTCAAACTCATTCAGTGCAATTCTATTCCCCCTATCACCGATTGCGTGAATCGCGATCTGAAATCCTTTTTCAAGTCCTTGTTCCGACATTAAACGGATAGAATCAGGCGACGTCGTAATCAATCCACGATGCTCCGGTTCGTCACTGTACGGTTCAATTAGCGCGGCACCACGCGAACCGAGTGCACCGTCCAGATACAATTTGATCGAACGGATAGTAAACATACTGTTTAATTTATCTATGTACGGTCCTGTTTTCAGCATGTCGGAAAGCAGTTCACCACTTCCACCAATCAGTGCATAAATGCGCATTGGCAATTGCTGACGGTCCGCTAATTCTCGGTATAGTGCATAATCTTTTTTGTCAATCCCCATATCGTGAACACTGGTGATCCCTAATTTTAAACATTCACTGAATGCCAAGTTGTAATGAATTTTCAACTCTTCAGTTGAATACTCCGGAACGATGTTTCGAATCACCGATTCTGCATTATCAATAAAAATCCCAGTCGGATTCCCCAACCGGTCTCTGACGATCTGTCCCCCTTCGATTACCATCGGCATATCGGTGGATTTTTTCGCTATCTGCATAGCGGCGGAATTCACCCAGATTGCGTGACCGTCTATTCGGTTGAGAATAACAGGATTGTTCGGCGCCACTTTATCGAGCATCACTGAAGAGGGAAATGGTTTTTGCCTTGTTCCTTTTCCCCAATCGTTCTGGTCCCATCCGCGTCCCCTGATCCACTCTCCCGGTTTCATATCTTTCACTTTTTCTGCGACCATTTCCGCAATCTGCTGTGACGATTCGGTGCCGTAGAGGTTCAGTTCGGAAAGACTCTGACCAAGTCCCATTACATGTGCGTGTGCATCGATTAGTCCGGGTACGATCGTCTTCCCTTGCGCATCGATCACATTTTGTGATGTGTACTGATTTTGTATATCTTGTGTGGTGCCAACGGCAACAATTCTGCTTCCGCGGATCGCAAACGCTTCGGCGCGGGAGTTGGATGCATCGACAGTGTACACATTTGCGTTGACGATCAGAAGATCGACGATCCGTTTGCGGGATGCGATGGTCATGAACGTAGAAGCGGCAATGATCAGTGCGAGCAGTATGAGAAGAATATTTTTCATCGTTGTGTATTACCTTCACCGAAAATTACAAAAGGGATTTTCCAAAAGCCAATACCTTTTTCCTTCTGAGCGGAAGCAACAAACGGTAAAAATAAATTAACTGTTGACTCTTAGTGATTTTATTGTAGAAAATACCTATAGGTGAAGCATGAAAGAATTCGATGAATTTGTCTCTATTATGAAACACCTTCGCACCGAATGTCCGTGGGATAAGGAACAAACACACGAATCCTTAAAGAAACATTTTGTAGAAGAAGCGTATGAGGCGCTGGACGCCGTCGACCGGAAGAATTTCAACGACTTGCGCGGAGAATTAGGAGATGTTGCATTGCAAGTGGTTTTTCATGCAATTATTGCCGAAGAAGAACAGCAATTTACATTGGAAGAAGTATTCACAGAAATCAATCAAAAGTTGATCCGCCGTCATCCACATATTTACGGCACTGCGGTGGTTAATAACGGTGCGGAACAATCTGCACTATGGGATAAGATTAAAATGACCGAGGGACGGATGTCCGTTCTCGAAGGAATCCCGATGAATCTGCCGGCGCTGATGAAGGCAGAAAAAGTACAGAAGAAAGCAGCAAAAGTAGGATTTGAATGGAAACAGCGGAAAGATGTTTGGAAAAAAGTGGAAGAAGAAATGGCCGAACTCCACGAAGCAGTTGCATCGAACGATAAAAAACATACGCATGAAGAATTCGGCGATCTCCTCTTTTCACTGGTGAATTACGCCCGCTTCATCGATGTCGATCCAGAAGAATCGTTGCAGGCTACCGTCCTCAAATTCACACACCGCTTTCAATACATCGAAAAGAAATTGATTGAACAAGGAAAAGATATTCACGTTACAAGTCTGGAAGAGATGGACCAATTATGGAATAAGGCGAAGACTGAAGTACAGTGAATCGTCGTGGAGAAAGATTCACGAGCAATTCCATCGACAAGTTATAGTTTTGCAATTAATATTTTGGTGATTCTTTCATCGGATACCTTGCGAAGATACGCAATGTTTTTTCCGACCTTTTCCAGAAATTGCACCGAAAATTTTAGATCGTACTTATCCAAAATAAATCATACAAGAGAAAAACTTATTCCTTCTTTTCTTGACGGGGTTCCGAAGGAATGCCGACATGGTATAAAGATTTGATCGGCACAAGAAAAGAAGCAAAAGAACTCCGTGCGAAATGTAACACGCGCGATGAATCCCGTTCGCTTTTACCCATTGATGGCGCTCATTACGCCATCAAACGTCCCTTCATGATTTCACCCCCCCCCTCTGTATCTCCCGCTTGGTAGGGGGAGAAAAAGCTCACTCAATCCTCCAAAATTTCGCTCCCACTCACATCAGTACGGTTGCAATGGTAACTCGTGGGGCTTACGTCATATATTTTGTAAAATTCTATTTTATTTGACATGTTTTGATTGATGGTATACTCAAAGAGCTTTTTATTTTGGACAGCGAAAAATGTCCTCCCTGGTTAGGCTGTTGCTTGGTATTATGATCCAACCGAAAGCCAAGCTAATCGTCTTGACATTCAATATGTTGAAATCCACAGTTTCGGCACTATAGCACGCTCACCTCTGGTTCGAGGAAATAAACTTGAATTCGTCATTATTCTATTTTTCGAATCCAAAAACTTTGACTTGCTTGAGTCCTAAACAATTGAGCACATTTTTCAGGATATTTCAATTTGATGTAATTGCCTGCCCATATTACTTCAAACGCATGATTGAACATCAGAAACGCTTGCAGTAGATAGCCTTCATTGAAAAAGAGTTTCTGATTTACGACCCAGTTTTTAGGATACTCTCTCGGCAGAAAAATGTCGTGAATGTGCACTAATACTCCCTTTTTTAGACACGGCAATATTTCCAAGAATTCATAACACACATCACTGTCCGTTTTAACGATATGTGACGAATCAATAAAAAGAATATCATTCTCTTCTAGTGCCTCAAAGACGGTGAGATCGACCTCTTGAACAGTCTTCTCTATGAGTTGTGTTAGGCCGGGGAATCCAGCTTTGAGAATTTTATTTGGATATGGTTCGATAGCATATATTTGACCCGAGATACCATATTCTATTCTGTTTCTTTCTAGCGCATATCCTGCTAGTTGTGTAGACCAACCGGAACCAATCTCGATAATTTTCTTTGGCCGATGCTCTCGTATCATGGAATACAGGATGTCTCCATCAATTTCACCGAAGGCACCATTTTGGGAATAATAAGAACAATCAGACTCAGGACTGTTCAATCCAAAGGAGTCGTATTCGTGCTTAAATCGCGAACAGACCGTATCAAGAAAAACCAATTGTTTGTCCACATGCAACTCTATTCCTTTCATTGGCGATTCACGACTCCAGACAGCATCGGTAAGTTTACCTGTATCTGGAATTGGTTCATAAAAGTGATTAACCGTAATATGGAAGCCCAATCGCTGCCAAATAACAAATGTTTGTTTGATGATCTTAGAGAGAATTCTGAAGTACAACTTAGTGAAGATCATGAGAGCTATTCCTTAATATCGAAACTATTTAATGGTAATGGATTTAAGGCTTGGCAGAATCAATCGCCAAACGCACTGGTACTCAACTGCGTAACATGTTGTGCCGCAGTCTTGAAACAATTCTTTAATTTTCTAAAAACTGTCCTTATTGAAGGTTGTGTTTTTTTTCTCAACTTTCAAGTAAATATTCGCCGCCGCAATTACCAGGTCTACTTGCACCAATGAGTTCCTACGGGGAATGAATTGTTATACGGCTGTCATTTAATTAGAAGTAATCTCAAAAACACCTCATCATTGCCATTTCGAATCCTGCTATATTTTTTCTCCTGCGCTTGATTTTGCAAAATATTCAATTGGCACACAAAAAACTATTTTTTTCTTCTTTCCGCATTTATCTACACAGCCGTATAATAGAATGAAACTAAGCCATGGGGTAACATTCCTGCGCGTTTTTTTATTCCGCATAATGAATCCCTGACTTATACGGAATTCCTATAGCAGGTTAAGTTTGTAGGTTATCGTTCTGCTAACCGCCTCCCTTTTGCGAAGGGGGCACTTCGTGGCGGGAGATGCATCTCTTCCCGTTATATGGATCCAGAACATCGGGATGTAGGACAAGGATTTGCTCCCGATGACCACCGTGTATGCGTCGTGTCTCACGAAGTGATGCCTTCGGTAGAATTATTTTATTGCCAAGAAAAACACTCTGCGTAACATCAGCAATAAAAATAATCTTTCTTACCCTATGGTGTGTTTAGAATTTTCAACGGAGAGCAACGGATTAGGTACTTCTTCAAGACGATACGCCTCTTTATTTATTTACTCACGTTACGCAAAACAAGAAAAACGGTCATGGTGAGCAAGGCGCAGGCTAAGCTAGTTACGTCATCCTTCTGCCGAAGGCATCCCTATCGGGAGACGCATCCTTTCCCGCAGGGATTCCTTCGGAACAAACAGCAAAGGATTTGCTCAGGATGGGACCGCTGTTTCTGCGCCGCGTCGAACCATTTTTACCTTTCTGTGTAACATCAGTGAGTAAGCAATAATTATCTATGTATCGTGAATATTGTATTAGTATATTTAATGACCAACATCTCAAGAAAGACTAGCTGATGAACATACCAATATATTTCAAAAATAAAGGACAACGATGAGCGGCGAACAAAAATGCCCGAAATGTAATTCTGAAAATATATATCAAGATATGCATTTATGGATATGCCCTGAATGTTTTCATGAATGGAATCCTTCCGAGCTGGCAAAAATAGTGGAAGAAGAAACACAAACAACGTTGTTCCTAGATTCGAATGGGATTGTTCTTAATAATGGAGATACTGTAACAGTAATCAAAGATTTAAAAGTAAAAGGCTCACCGTCGGGACTTAAAGCTGGTACAAAGGTAAAGAACATACGCTTAGTTGAAAGTAATGACGGCCACAATATTTCATGTAAAATCGATGGTATCGGAGCGATGTTTTTGAAATCAGAATTTGTAAAAAAAGCATAATTCTTATTACGGGTAATCTCCCAATGCATTGGTAAATAATAGAAACATCGATTGTCCTTTGTCATTCTGTGCGAAGAATCTTGTTTTTCCATTTGAGTGGAATAACGAGTTTCCCTGCCTGATCAATGGCGGATAGGCGTGTCACTCCCTGCCTGTTGGTCTCCATAGGGACACCGTTTTGTGCAGACAGGCGTTTCTCGGTATGACATTAAGATGAGATTTTTCAGATATCCCGAATACTTAGAGACTGTGTCAAAACAGTTTTGTAACACCGAGCTCTGCTCGGCGGATTTACAATTTTCATTAATTTAGCATGTATTAACACCGACCGGAGGTCGGCGAGACGCTTTTAACACAGTCTCCTTAGTTTCAACATTGGCTTCCCTAAAAATGCCCCCTTCGAGGAGTGACTTGGTTAGGGTGCGCTTTGGGGGTTGTTACTTTTTACCTCTGGTCGCTTCGCCTCAAACCCCCGAACAACAACGTACGCAATTAAAGCAAAGAGAAAGAAAATAAGAAGCATCCAGGCAATGCTCTGCAATGAACCAATGATTGATTTGTAGATTTCGATAATCCACCGGTCCGAGGTAAGCTGAAGCAATTTCCCATCCTTATCGGGCGTGACATATTTCTCAATGTCCCACAACGGAACGCCGCCTGATATGCCTACGACATAGGTGGCGAACAAAATATATCGCTGCCAGGTCGGAGCAAGCTCGTCGGTGACAAGCCGACCCAAGATTTTGAAGATTGGTTTCCTGAAGAGGAGGGCAACCGACGTCGACATTGCTAACGCTATCACAAAAGTGATGATCAATAATGTAATAAACATATGCTACCTCCTTTTAATTGTACCTTATCGATGCGGTCTAATGGACTGGAACTAATCTGCCAAAAATAAACCGGACGAGGTTGCGTTGTAACGTTCTAGTGCGTCGGTATACGTTTTTATATTTCAACTGATTTCGCGTATCATAAGTTGTCAATTGATAATTCAACACTCATCATTCACCGCAAGCACGGTTACAACGTTGACCTGCTCCAATGGAGCCCCTTCGGGGAGCGTCCTGGTTAGGATGTGTTCAGATTTTACTTAATCGATACACCAACTAATTCAGCAATTAATGATATATATTGTTTAGCATTAGTAGCGGTTGAAGTAAAGACCACACTTTTTACTTCACCAATTCCCGGTGATACGAATAATATTGACCGAGATCCGCCAATTCTATTTTCATCAGGCGGTATTCTCGCCTCATATGCATAACAGTGATAATTCCCCAATGCAGTTGATATCATAGTATCAATGGAAACGATATAAAGATATTCATCATTTAAATAACGAAAAGAGTCATTTACTTTTGCAGGATATTTTAGAATAAGTTTAATGCCAGAAGGATCGAGTAAACAAAAACCGGTATCTAAATTTGCAAACAACACTCTCTCCCCAGATATAAACCACCGTATACCATTAACAATTGTATCTTTGTGTATTTCCATCATAGTGTTCCACCTGGAAAGAGATTTACCTGAAGAATCATACGCAGAGTAATTCCATGCCCATTTATTCCCTATGGCCATTGGGAATATCTCGTTGGAGTGCGGTGCATTAAGGTTGTTTGAATTAATATCATCCTTACAACCTGTCAGTAAAATTGATAGCAAGCAAAGTATACTAATATTTTTAGTCATCACGTAATCCTCTTTTTTTGTAAACCTAACGGATTAGATTCTTAGCGAACCACGAAACGCCCTGGCGCTATAGTAAGATTCTGCACCGTTGTGATACACAAAGACATTGCCGTAGCGGAAATCAGCAAAGATGGCACCACCGAGTTTTCTAATCTCAGAAGGTGTTTTCACCCAACTCGATGTTTTCATATCGAAATCTCCAAGGCTCTGCAGTTCTCGATATTGCTCTTCCGATAAAAGTTCAATGCCCATGGCAGCAGCCATATCAATAGCGTTATTTTTTGGTTTATGTTCTTTCCTTGACTCCAGTGCTTCACGATCGTAACAAATACTTCTGCGACCTTTTGGACTTTCCGCTGAACAATCATAAAAAATGTATTCGCCCGTCTTTTTATCATAACCAACAACATCCGGTTCACCGCCAGTTCTTTCCATTTCATTGAGCGACCACAGTTTTTCAGTATTAGGTTCCAGGGTTGCTTGTACGTTTGCCCATTTAAGACCTTTATGGCGGCTCAAGTGTTTCTCAAAACGGGCTTTCAATGCGCTGAGAAGTTCTTTACGTTGCGCTGGTGACAAGTTCTTTTTATTGCTATTAATTTTGTTCATACTATTATATTCCCTCTGTTGAATAGGTGTGTTTAATATCATACTTGTCCAAAAATACATCATACAAGAGAAAAACTTATTCCTTCTTTTCTTGACGGGGTACCGAAGGAATGTCGACATGGTATAAAGATTTGGTCGGCACAAGAAAAGAAGCAAAAGAACCCCTTGCGAAATGTAACGCGCGCGATGAATCCCGTTCGCACTTGCCTGTAGATGGAAAAAAACGCCATCAAAAGTCCCTTCATGATTTCAGACCCCCTCTGTATCTCCCCCTTTACAGGGGGAGAAATAACTCGCTCAATCCTCCTAAATTTCGCTCCCAACCACATCTCATCCAACACTGTAAGAAATGTAGGGGAGTACTTATTTTTCTCAACATAACATATCTTCCATACATCCACCTGTTTCGATAAATTTTTGTCAATAAGG
>JALNZH010000365.1 GCA_023229405.1 Bacteroidota bacterium | reverse complement strand
AAGTATTGGCAGGGATTTCCGATACAACTGATCCGGTAGAGCGAACCAAAATTATCGATAAAAATTCTAAAGCGTTAATCGCCGGAGCGGAGAAAAAACAACAGGGGGTTATCGCGTCAGTTGCAGAAATGTTCGCGGGAAAAACGTATGTGTTGTTTGTCCATAAAACTATTAAAGACATCCGCTTAGTGTACGTGCCGCCGCGCTCGGTGGGTGAATTTGGTGGAGAGAATGATAACTGGGTCTGGCCACGGCATACTGGTGATTTTTCTTTTATTCGTGCGTATGTCGGTGCTGATGGACAGCCTGCTGTATATGATGCAGCAAATAAGCCGTATACTCCAAAAAACCATTTCAAAGTAAATCCCAACGGTGTGGACGAAAATGATCTCGTGTTTATTCTGGGGTATCCCGGAAGAACATTCCGGCATCAAACATCGTACTATCTTGAATATGAACGGGACATTCGACTGCCGTATGTACAGCAGAGAAATGAATGGATGATTGAGCAAATGGAAGCTGCGGGAAAGAATGATCCTGAAGTAGCGCTGGCATTGACGGCGAGAATTAAATCGTTGGCCAATGTCGAGAAGAATTACCGTGGAAAGCTGAAAGGATTCGCTAATGTGCCGATCGTCCAAAACAAACAGAAAGAAGAAGAAGAACTGATCGCCTACATTAAGGCTGATGAACAACGAAGGAAACAGTATGGTGATGTGCTGCCGGGAATTAAAGCGGTGTATGACGAAATTCGAAGCGATGCACAGAGAGCCAACATCCTTTCGAATATCATCGGCAGCTCCACGCTCCTTTCCATTGGCAATACGGTGCTGAAAGCGGCAGAGGAGCGGCAAAAACCAGATTCACTAAGAGGAATTCAATTTACCGATAAGAATTTTTCTGCTTTGAAGCAGAATCTCAATTCTTCATTGCGAAGTTTAAACCGTGGCATCGACAAACTATTTCTTGGAGAAATTCTTAAGGATGCTTTGAAACTCGCAGTAGGACAAGAAATTACACCGGTTGCATCGCTGAAAAATATCGATCAGTTTGTGGATACTTCCATAACCAAAACACAACTTGCAGATCCCTCCTTTATTGAACAGGTACTGTCAATGAATCCAGAACAGTTAAAACAGCTGAATGATCCACTGATTGAGTTTGCTCGAGTATTATCGCCGGTCATAGAAGAACAGAATACGGTGAACAAAAAACGGACCGGCGAATTGAACCGACTCTCCGGAAAATTGGTGGATGTAAAGCAGCTATGGAAGAAAATGGATTTCATTCCTGACGCAAATTCCACATTACGGATGACCTACGGAACTATTCGCGGATACAATCCTGCCGATGCGACATATTATTCTCCAATCTCTACTTTGAAAGGTGTCATAGAAAAAACATCAAACGATCCCGAATATAATACGCCGCAGAAAATTCGAGAACTGTACAGCAAAAAAGATTTCGGAAGGTATAAACACAAAAAGCTTAATGATGTTCCCGTTGCTCTTTTATATGATATGGATACGACTGGCGGAAACTCGGGAAGTCCGGTGTTGAACGCCAAAGGTGAGTTAGTCGGAGTGAATTTTGACCGCGCTTTCGAAGCAACGATTAACGATTACGCATGGAATCAAAGTTACAGCCGTTCCATCGCTGTCGATATCCGGTATGTGTTGTGGAATGTGGAAAAGGTTGGGGAGGCTGAATTTCTTTTGAAGGAAATGGGAATTCAATAATCAATTAATAACAGACGTTATGCAGAAAGATATTTTTGCATTAAATGGTTAGACGTCAGCCCACTACGCATTCTGACGGTCGGCGCAGAAACAATGGTCATCCTGGGCAAATCCTTTGCTGTTTGTTCCGAAGGAATCCCTGCGGGAAAGGATGCGTCTCCCGATAGGGATGCCTTCGGCAGAAGGATGACTTAAATATCATAACCTGTGCTTTGCCTACTCGTCCGGAAGTCGAGATCACCATGACCGTTTTCTTGTAATGCATTACTTCAGTAAATAAACAGTTGATAAATACAACGCCCTGCGAACTCGCAGGGCGTTGTAGTGTACTTCCTACGCAATAAAATGTTATTTCACTTTATCCATATTTACTTTTACATCATCGGCAGATTTTTTCAGCATTGCTGATTCTTCCGCAGACAGTTTGATTTCGATAATTTGTTCCATTCCTTTGCGACCGAGTTTTACCGGTACACCAACAACAGTATCCTTGATTCCATATTCACCGTTCAGCATCACGGCGCAGGGGAGAATGCGCTTCTTGTCTTTTACGATTGCTTCCACCATCTGCACTGCAGCGGATGACGGTGCGTAAAATGCGCTACCGGTCTTTAGGAAATTGACGATCTCGATGCCGCCGTTTTGTGCGCGCTTTACAATAGCATCAATCTTATCCTGAGACATTAATTCCGTCAGTGGAATACCGGCAACAGAGGTGTAGCGGGGAAGCGGAACCATAGAATCGCCATGTCCTCCCAGGATTAACGCGGTGATATCTTCTACGGAGACGCCTAGTTCCATTGCGATGAATGTGCGGTAGCGAGCAGTATCCAGTACGCCGGCCATACCGATGACACGTTCACGCGGGAAGCCGGACGCTTTCTGCGCAACATATACCATCACATCCAGAGGATTTGAAACAACAATCAGTATAGCGTTTGGGGATTTTGCACAAACTTGTTCAGTGACTGATTTGATGATACCGGCGTTGGTGTTCAACAAGTCATCGCGACTCATTCCTGGTTTACGCGGGATGCCAGCGGTGATAACGACAATATCGGACCCAGCTGTGGCATCGTAAGTGTTTGTTCCTGTGACAATAGTATCAAATCCTTCCACCGGGGCGGATTCATACATATCCAATCCTTTTCCCTGCGGAATACCTTCAACGATATCAACCAGCACGACTTCATTCGCGAGTTCTTTTTCGGCAATACGCTGTGCGGCGGTGGCGCCGACATTGCCTGCACCAATAACGGTAATTTTCATAATGATCTCCTGATATTAAGGATGCTATGGTAAATTTTTCATGACCGACTGGCTGTAGCCGGACAGGATGATGAATAATAGAACTGATAAGAGTATAAATAAAAAGCGTCCACGAACGCGGACGCTTTGTACTACATAATCATTGACACGCAGAACTTATGCCGTGATAATCGAAACTGCCTGACGTGTTTTGCTGATCATATGAAATTTCACGCGTCCTGTTTTTAATGCGAACAGGGT
>JALNZH010000364.1 GCA_023229405.1 Bacteroidota bacterium | reverse complement strand
TTTCGGCCTCGAAACACCTGGACGAATAACCATGACAATAGTATGAACGAGAGAACATTGATCACGCTGCGTCCAAACTTTGTGAGATAAACCGCTCTTCAACAACTTTCATGTACGCAAACAGATCGTAATACTTGTGCGCTAAAGCTTTTGCCGCTTCATGATACCGCTGCCGATCGGCAAGATACGATTTGATACACTGCCCCAATCCTTGCGGCGTAATATCTTTCATGAACAGAAACGGCGGCTCTTTTGTTATCGGTGACTCGATATTGGTAATAATCGCCAATCCGGCCCATGCATAGTTGGCAATCTTTCCGGAAGAAAAGAGAAGATTGTCCCAGTTGAAAATGTCCGTATCAGCTTGATAGAGTGCAATGCCAATATCATGACGCCTCAACATTTGAAGATGGTCGTCATCAGAAAAAAAATCGGTGATCAATGTAATCCGATCATCGGAAGCAGCCATGGATTGCACTTTTTCCAAATATTTTTCCGTTCCGACGGCATGCCCCTGTAGTGTTAAGGTGCAATCGCCAATAGCATGCATTTGCATGAAAGCAGAAACCGACTCTTCCACACAGGACCAGCGGGCAAAATACCCAGAAAAGATCAGTGAAATTCCTTCCGAGACTTTACGTTCCTTCCATAGCACGGGAGTCCGTGAAACAGGAAGAAGTGCAAAATCGATTGAAGTCCCGAGGAAACGATTCAGGTCGGCTGCACGAGTGTCATCCTGAACAACACTCCCCCTGCATCGCGTTAGCAGGTTTGCACAATACTCTTTGGGATACTCCCGCATCAACTGATCCAGTTCAAGGGAAAAATATATTATATTCTCCAACGGCACACCACTTTCCACCGCCGCCGACAATGAATGAAATTCGAAACAACAGACCAGCGTTTTCACGGGTAGATTCGATGACAGAAAAGATACAAACTGTTTTCTTCGGGAAGTTTGAAAATACGATCGGAGGAAAGGAATGAGCCGCCTACGGTTGAGAGGAACCTTTTTTACAATGCCAATGATTTGTTCTTCCCAAGCCTCAGACAAATACCACGGAGTTGCAGTAACAATTTCCGCGTACGGCAACGAAAAATTCTTTTCTCGTTTTAGTTCATCGGTAATAATGAAGCAACGGGAGCCAACGGATGAAAAATATTCGCCAATACCTTTTACTGTCGGTGAAACTTCTAATCCATATCGGAACAGAATAAACGTTATTCCAGAAGATGATTGCATCTGTATGATAGTCCTAATCAATGATACGATGGGGTCGGCAAGCGCCAGCCGTGGTTATGATAACAGTTCGTGTACCGTCGAAGCGACAGTTCGTATCTGTTCCTGCGTCAGCGCCATACCGCTGGGCACGTAAAAACCGCGTCTCGCAATTCTCTCCGCTACCGGATACCGTTCGCCGGAGAATAATCCCATTTTATGAAAGACCGGCTGCTCGTGCATCGGAAAGAAGAACGGCCGGGAGCCGATCTTTTTCGCCGCTAAGCGCTTCATCGCTTCCTCCGCATCGAATCCGACCGACTCTTTCAGCACCAAGCCGAAGACCCAATAAATATTTTCGGCATACGACGTCCGGGTCTGTTGCAGTTCAATCGATGTCATTCCGGAAAAGAGTTCGGTATACAGTGCGCCCATCGCCCGCTTCCTTCCGACAAACTCATCCAGCCGTTCCAACTGAGCAAGACCGAGCGCAGCTTGAATATTGGTCATCCGGAAATTCCATCCTATTTCCTCATGTACAAAACGTTTATAGGGGAGAAAACAGAGATTCCGCAGAGAGCGACACCGTTCGGCAAGTTGTTCATCATCAGTGACAATCATTCCCCCTTCGCCGGTGGTGATATGCTTATTCGGGTAAAAGCTAAATGTACTGATGGTGCCGAAACTTCCGCAAGGCTTCCCTTTGTAATTTTGCCCGTGCATTTCCGCCGCATCTTCAATCACTTTTAAACCGTGTTTTTGTGCAATCGCCAATACGGGATCCATATCCACCGGCAGACCATAGATGTGCACCACCATAATCGCTTTTGTGCGCGGAGTGATTTTTGCTTCAATCTGCGACACGTCCATATTCCATGTCTGCGGATCGGCATCGACCACCACCGGTACAGCTCCGGCGCGCACGATGGCTGCGGCACAGGAGATAATCGTGAAGGTCGGCATAATCACTTCATCCCCTTTGCCAATACCGAGAGCAACAATGGAGGCATCAATCGCCACCGATCCGTTGCACACTGCAATGCCGTATTTCCGGCCAACACGCGCAGCAAACCGCTCTTCAAATTGTTTGATAAACGGACCTTCCGAAGAGATCCATCCCGTATCGATACATTCGTTCAAATATTTTTTTTCATTCCCGTTCAACAACGGTTCATTTACTGGTATCACAGCATTTCCCCTTACTTCAGTTCTAAATTACATTCCTATTTTTTTATTCTCTTCTGCAGAGTCATAGACCAATAGTGCAGTCGTACTTCCGGACGGCAGCAAAGCAGCGGATTTTTTCTCCCGTTCATTCGGTGTAACCACACCAGACAGCCGATGCGTCGATCACTTAGCAAGAAGCATTTTTTTAGTCTGTACAAATCTGATGCCCGGATGCTCAATACTCGCCGCCTCTATGCGCATCATGTACATTCCCGTAGCAAATGTCGATGCATTCCATTCCGCAACATTAACACCCACCTGTTGTTCCTTTGTATGAATCTCATCCACTTTTTGTCCCAGTGCATTGAACACAGAAATACGTACGTTACTATTCTGCGGAAGCAGATAGTTGATTTTCGTACTGGGGTTGAACGGATTCGGATAGTTCTGAGAGACCTCATACTCCACGGGTTCCAAATCTTGTTTTATAACACCCGTAGCGGTCGAATCATAGTCATGTGCGATATCTTCGGTAATTCTGTATAACGACATCGCTGCAAGATAAATACTCGCTTTTCCTTCATGGCTTGAATAATAACTAATCCAGATCGTATCATTAAAGATAGCAAATCCTGGATACCCGTTATCCCCGCCAGAGGGCAGCGATACATATTTTTTTACCTTATATGTTATACGATTTAAATAAAACAGGGCGGTATGCTCTTTTCCCGTATCATAGAATCGTGCCCCCCCAAAGATCTTTCCGTTCGGCAACATAATTAATTGCGGTCCCCCTAAGCGGTACCCCGCATCGCTCCAACTCCATTGTCGATACGGCAGTCTTGACCGTCCAAGAAGAGCATTC
>JALNZH010000363.1 GCA_023229405.1 Bacteroidota bacterium | reverse complement strand
TGAAATTGTTGAAGCGGATCAGTACCGAGGGATCAATGTGGACCTCGTTGCGGATATTTATATATTCAATATCGCTGGTATTGCCATCTTCAGCACGGAGTGGGGGAAAACTTTTTTTTCAGAAACACTTCCGATAAACGAATGGTCGCCGCAGCCGGTTCTTGAACCGGGAACCGGCAACTTGCAAAACGTGGGGCAGCAATATTTCGTCCGCAAAAAATTCTCATTGTTAGGCAACTGGTCTCCGTTTCTGTACTATGGAGTGTACTCCATCTTCGGAACCAGTTATGCGTACGATCAGGAAAATTCATTGACGGTCGGCGCAGGTCGTGTTGTGAACAAACTGCGTGACGGACGACTGCGGGGTTTCCGGAAGATTGATCCGCAATTGGATGGCACCGTAGGCTTGTTTTGGGATAAGAATAGTTCTTTGATGTCTTCTATTCTATTTACCGGTCCGGGATTGTATAATGTTCAAATCAATATCTATCCAGGAGTAATCTCTCTGGGGGATTTTTCACCCGGTTTGTATCTTGCCGCGGGAGAATGGGATGGTTTTGTCTTCGGTATCACATTCTCACAATTTCCCATAGGGATGGGATTCGAAAAAAAATAATAATGCCCCGCCGTGACGTTTCACAACGGGGCATCGGTTTTACCACGATGTTCGGTATTACTTCTTTCGATTGAATGCGCTCAAACCCGCATAGATACTATTCGTATCCAGTTCTTCCTCAATCCTTAGCAATTGATTGTATTTTGCAATACGGTCCGTTCTGCTGGCGCTTCCTGTTTTAATCTGTCCGGCATTTGTAGCAACTGCAATATCGGCAATCGTTGCATCTTCCGTTTCACCGGAACGGTGACTGATAACAGCAGTATATTTTGCACGTTTCGCCATTTCAATGGCATCGAGTGTTTCGGTCAACGTACCAATCTGGTTCACTTTCACCAGAATAGAGTTCGCCACACCCTGTGCAATTCCTTTTGCGAGGAATTCGGTGTTCGTCACAAACAGATCATCACCGACCAGCTGAACTTTTTCGCCGATCGTATCGGTGAGCAGTTTCCATCCTTTCCAATCGTTCTCCGCCATACCGTCTTCCAGCGAGATAATCGGATAATTATCGACCCATTTTTTCCAGTACGCTACCATTTGTTCTGCGGAAAATTTTTCCTGTGTGGATTTATAGAATAGATACGATCCGTCGCTTTGATACATCTCGCTGGCGGCGGGATCGAGCGCAATGAATACATCTTCACCGGCCTTGTAACCTGCTTTTCCGATCGCCTCCATAATGACGTCGAGGGCTTCTTCGTTCGACTTCAGGCTGGGAGCAAATCCCCCTTCGTCGCCAACGGCGGTGTTATATCCTTTTTTGTGTAGCACACCTTTCAATGAATGGAACACTTCCGCTCCCATGCGCAATGCTTCGGCAAAGGTCGGCGCATTTGCCGGAACAACCATAAATTCCTGAAAGTCCACATTGTTGTCGGCATGCCGGCCACCATTAATAATGTTCATCATTGGGGTCGGAAGAATTTTTGCATTGGTGCCGCCGATGTATCGGTAGAGCGGAACGTTAAAATAATTTGCCGCCGCTTTTGCCGCTGCAAGTGAAACCGCCAGTATGGCATTTGCACCAAGTTTTGATTTGTTTTCGGTTCCGTCCAGTTCAATCATCAGTTTATCGATGCCGACCTGGTCTTGCGCGTCAAATCCTGTTAGTTCACCAGCGATGATATCGTTGACATTCTCCACCGCTTTCAGCGTTCCTTTGCCAAGATACCGGCTTTTGTCGCCGTCGCGAAGTTCCACTGCTTCATGTTCTCCGGTTGACGCGCCGCTGGGAACCGCAGCGCGGCCGATAGTGCCGTCTTCCAGTTCAATCTCCGCTTCAACCGTGGGATTTCCGCGGGAATCGAGGATTTCGCGCGCCCATACATCAGTGATTATAGACATAAGTACTCCGTTTTTCTATATTTTTGAGTGTTTTTGTTGGTAATGATGGATGAATTTCGTTAAAAATTGATAGAAAGGAAAGAGGTTTATTGAACTAATGAATCGGATTAATCATTTTGCATTAAAGCGATGTACTTCGGTGCTCGGTGGTCATTCACGATTTTATGGAATGCTGGTTAATATTATTTCCACCTCTAAATATTCTACTGACAACAGAGAATAACCATCAATCTTATTTACGAAGTTTTGATGCTACTACGATGAGTAACTGATGTTACGCATACTTTAATTTTTTGGGGGAACATGGTTCAGCGCAACGCGGAAAAGATGGGTCATGAGCAAATCCTTAGCTTTTTGTTCCGAAGGAATCGCACCGGGAAAGGATGCGCCAAAGAATGACCTAATAGGTTTAACCTACGCCGTGCTCACCTTGACCAGTTTTTTGTTTTGGGTAATATCCATAGCTGTCCAAAATAAAACCCTTATTGACAAAAAATTTATCGAAACAGGTGGATTTATGGAAGATATGTTATGTTGAGAAAAGTAAGCCCACCCCTACATTTCTTACAGTGTTGGATGAGATGTGGGAGGGAGTGAAATTTAGTGAGGATTAAGTGAGCTTTTTCTCCCCCTACCAGGGGGGAGATACAGAGGGGGGTCTGAAATCATGAAGGGACTTTTGATGGCGTTTTTTGCCATCTACGGGCAAGTGCGAACGGGATTCATCGCGCGCGTTACATTTCGCAAGGGGTTCTTTTGCTTCTTTTCTTGTGCCGATCAAATTTTTCTACCATGTCGGCATTCCTTCGGAACCCCGTCAAGAAAAGGAGGAATAAGTTTTTCTCTTTTATAATTTATTTTTGGACAAGTATGGGTAACATCAGTAATTAATTGTTTTTTATAATCACTCATCTCTTCTTTAATTTATTCAAGAGACTACTTGAACCTCTTGAATATGATGAGCGGAAACTGTAGGTTTGCACCATCATCACATGGAGGCAATATGAAACACATTGTTCTGGTTCTCGTGTTTGTCTGTTTTTCGGTCTTCACTTCCGCTCAACAGTCTGCAGCACCAAAAGTGATTCATTTTAAAGAGTTACAAAAATTTCTGCCGACTGAGGCACCGACTGGATTCACCAAGGCAAAACCAAAGGGACAAACTGTTTCTACCTCTGGTATTTCTTCATCCAACGCAACAGTGGAATTTTCAGCGCTAAAGAAGGAGCGACAATTGCAGACGATGGATGACGGAAGTACGGATTCTATTGAAGTTGACATTACATTGAG
>JALNZH010000362.1 GCA_023229405.1 Bacteroidota bacterium | reverse complement strand
TCCGGGAGCACCGTGCAGATCGAGAATCAGATAGATGCTATTTTCTGCGCACCAGCGCAGCAAGCTGTCCGTCATCGCGAATCCCTCGTTTAACCATACATAACCAGAGACGGTATCTTTCATATATCGTTTGTAATGCATCGGCAATCGTACGGAATTAAATCCCAACTGAGCAAGCTGCTCAATATCTTTTCGTTGCACAAAATTTTTTCTATATGCCGACCAAAACGAATCGGCATTTTGCACTCCCACAAGATCAACGATTTTCTTTTCAATTTCCCACGGTGCATTGGCAAACGAACTGGTTTGCAGCATATATCCTTCCGGTAGCATCCAGCCGCCAATGCCCATTCCCCGTAGGATCACTTCTTTATTGCTGCCTGTGACAATTTTTTGACCTGAAACGGAAAGAAATCCCTCGCCAAACGCAGCTGTCTGCATCAGAAAAACGAGCACAACAATCATCTTTAAATAATTCTTCATCATATACTCTTTCATTCATTTCATTAAAAGCATTTTTTTTGTGAAAGTATTTCCGCCAACAGTTAAACGATAAAAATAGAACCCTGATGCAAGACCGGAACCATCGAACACAACCGTATGAGAGCCGGCAATCAGTCGCCGATTCAATAACGTTTTTACGTTATTCCCTAAAATATCGAACACGGATAACGTTGTAATTTCATCGGCAAGAATCTGGAATCCGATCACTGTCACCGGATTGAATGGATTGGGATAATTTTGCAACAGCTTATACGATAAAAACTGTCCGGATGTATTATGAACTTCGGTCGGATTGACAATTGAAAAAAGTGGACTTGTGATAACGATTGTACTATCCAACACGGAACTCATCCTGATCGCGTATGCCGAATCCGCAGTTAATCCCGCTGCCGGGACTTTCCACGCAAACCGACCAGTATTTTCCGTGCTATCCTTGATCTTCAGAGCAAACGTTCCATTTTTATACAGCCGGATATTTACCCACTCTTCAAAATTATTTTCATACGATATTACTGTTGTCGTATTCATCGTCACACGCTGGTGTTCTATCGGTGCAATAATCGAAAGGAAAACATCCGCCATTGTAAAATGCGACGTTGTTGACCATGTACTTGCCCCCAATTCATTGATTGCTTTTACTCGCCAGTAATATTTTGTTTTTTGTTCAAACCCGTTCCAAAGCATATACGTTATGCGCAGTAACGAATCATCTACAACGATAGCGGTAAATGCCGAATCATTAGCTATTTGCAAATGCGATCCGGTGATATGTCCGAGCGTGCTCCAACGGATACGCATAGGTTTTGTTTGATTAATAAGTGCATTTTTTACAGGCAGAACAGCCGTCGGCGAAGACGGTATTGTTGGAAGATCTGGTACACCGATGATAAATTCACCGAATTTCGTCGTCGTTCCAGTCAGTGACCGTTGAACACTATCATACACCGTCGTCAACGGGAAAAACATTCCCATTCCTTCGAATTCCCTTCCGTACACAACCGCCCTGTTGATGTTCTTCAACAGCTTCGTTGTGGTGCTGTCGAATGTGATTTCGGCGGTGAAAGATGAGATACCAGATTGATCAACTACGAATCGGATCGGCGCCATGAACGGCGCTAATTCGGGAAATTCAATTCGAACCGGTGCATAACGGTACTGTTTTACAGTCACAGCATTATATCCGAACGTGGCATCGGTTAACAACAGCGAAACTCCGGTGCGGTTGGTATCCCCTTTATTGAATGAATAGTCATTACCAGGAAGAAGTTCGGCAATAGTCACATCTCCTGCCGGTACACGGTGTCCATTCCAGACGTATTTCTGCGCACGATAACTTGGCATTTTGTCCAGTGATTCCATCTCGAACAAAATCTCGTTCGCCGGACTCAACTCGGTAATCATTGTTTTTCCAACGCCAACAAAACTGGCGGAACCCCATCCAATCACCGTATTGCCGTTGGCAAGGCGCTGCACCGATCCGCGTGTCGGCGCAAACACATCGGGAGAATGACGGTACTGCCATACGACCGATGCTGTTTTATTCACTTGATCGATCTTATATTCCACTGCGCGAGAGAACTGTTCGGCATGAAGATTCCCGTTGTCGAACAGTATTAAATTTCCGTTCGGCAACTGATTAAATCCATGCTGGAATGTATAATATGCAGGTTTATTCGCTTCATTCTCACCGAAGAATGTAAACTGGTTTTTCTTCCCTCCCATCCGCCACATAATCTCGCCGGTCATTCTGTTCAATTTCACGATATCACATGTATTGCGGAAACAGAGTAGCAGATTTCCGTCGGTATCGACATCGTACGCATTCACATGAATGTAATCAAACGCTGAGGCGGCGGTATTCATATAGGTTTCCGATATCGGAATATGATCCCAGCTTCGCCACTGAAAGACGACATTTTTTTTCTTGTCTAATTCCTGCACAATGGATCCGACGACAATGGCATTGGGATTCCCGTTGGCGGCAATCTTCCTCATATCAATATATTGGATATCATATGCATGCACTATAACATGTCCGTTGGGAAGCATAACAAACTCGTGAGAGTCAGCATCATATCCATTCCCTGCCCGGAACGAATCTATGACGGTAAAATTGGAATCCATCACCCGATGCACACTTCTGCTTCCGCCGGCATATCCCCAGTCGCTGTACGGATCTGCAAAAGAGAACAACCCGTTTGGCTGCACTTTAAAATCATATACATGTCCTGGAGAGTGCAGATACCGCACAACCTTCCCGTCGTTGTCCACCATATACAGATAATGTCCGACACCAGCAACATCATCGGAAGTGGTAAGCAGAAAATTTCCGGGCGATGCACCTGCTGATTTAACGACGGAGAATTTTGGAAAATCGGAGGGGAGTGAATCAGTCACCGTCATTTCCGGCATTGAATTTTGTACATTATTTTTTCGCCATTTTTTGGGAAGGACTTCACCGGCATCTGTCACTTCGAAATATTTGGATAGCGGTTCACGCTGCGGTGTTACACTAAATGAAAATGAGTGCCTGTCCAATAATGTGCCGGTGATGGTCTTCACCTCTCCTGACAACTCAACCATCACAAGGTCGGAAGGATCAAATGCCCTGTTCGGATGAAATAGCAATGTGTGTTCGTCATCGGAAAGCGTGAATGTCCCAGCATGAACACCGCTCAGAGAACCGGTAACGATCACATCGTCCGATGAGACAGTGCGTATATCAATCTGTTCTACACTTCTCAGAATGATATTCGTCTCTCGTGTATTATTGAAAGAATTGGGAGCAGGTGAAA
>JALNZH010000361.1 GCA_023229405.1 Bacteroidota bacterium | reverse complement strand
TGGTGCCTTAAGCAGGGCCTTGACGATCTCGATATCCATGAGATCAAGCTTAAGTCACCGGCAAAGGTTGAAAAACTCATTAAACCGAAAGTCAGATTGCGGGAAGACTTTACGTCGCTTATCAGCAAACCTGAAGGCAAACCCACGCTTGTCACTGAAAACGATAAACGCGACGCAATCTCATATCGTGATGCCGCAGCGGTTTTCGCTGAGATTGAAATGGTGGAGGAAATATGACCAATATATCCAATATATCATCTGACAAGGTACTTAATGAAAAAATTAAAGCGGCTGAAAGTCTTGCAGAAGCTTTGGCTATAATTCCTGATGACAAAAGAACAAGAGTTATAAATGCCGCCGTCTTTATCACGGGCATAGAAATCACACATGCTTGTGATACAATTAACAAGCACCTTCAGCGCGCTATTACTTTACTTGAGGAATATCCCACAGTACACTATGACCTTGCGTTAATAAAAAAAGCGAAAACGCTCTTCTCAGAGGCTATAGACACCTTTATCAGCAGTGTAAAGAGCTAACTACGGATGATACGGCCATAGAGTTATTTTGAAAGGACAAAACAATGGCGGTTTTCGCTGAGATTGAAATGGTGGAGGAAATATGACCGATTTATCTTGTAATGTACCACTTGATACAGCATCTCTTGATGAGTCATCTAACAGGCAATCTGTTGATTCATTTATTGAGATAATCTCAAAAACCCCGGAAGCCCAAGCTTTTTTGGTTTCGTATTTAAAACTGCACGTCGATAAGCGTACATCTTTTATGAACGACGCAGTACTTCGTGGCGGTATGCACGCCATG
The DNA here is from genome assembly GCA_023229405.1 of Bacteroidota bacterium. Lineage (GTDB taxonomy): Bacteria > Bacteroidota > Ignavibacteria > UBA10030 > UBA8401 > UBA8401. Next base: position 2,480 of record JALNZH010000361.1, on the reverse strand, counting down.
TCGCAAATAGATGATGCAGTCTGTTTAATGGCTAAACTTACCATTCTTCTTGAAGCAACACCTGCGCAGCATATGTATGATGTAGACGCCATTAAAGACGCTATGCTGTTGGTTAAACACGCTGTTACCAAGTTTGTCAGCTGTATAAAAAAGGCATAGCCTGAAAGGACAAAACACACAATGGCGATTTTTGTACAGACTACAAAAAAGATGAAGGATGAACTACAAGCTCGTTGGCAAACACTGAATAACCTTCTTGACGGTAAGCCATTGGCAAAGGACCAGCATGGATTTTATCGCGTTAAGAATCCTGAGGACTTGCGTGTTATTGACCATATGGCGATCAGGCTTGCTGTTAATGATTTTAAAGGTATTCTCGCGGAGGTAGTCAAACTGAAATGAGCAAACCAATTAACAAGAAAAAGTGGGCCCAAAGACGTAACTGGGCGCACCGATGTTTAACCGGCATGAAAACATCGGCCGCTAAGTTACAACAAAATAATGCAGTAACTGCGGCAGAGGTAAAAGTGCTTCGACGAATTGAATCCAATATTAGCGATTTCATTAATGGCTTTACTTCTGATGAAGCTCATGCAGTATCCAAAAGCCAATTTGTGGAGGATTGATGGCCAATATTAAAACAGTACTTGCCAACATTCGTACAAACTTTGTTGCTGAACTGTCGGTGAAAACAGGATGGGGTCGCAATGAAGTTTTATCTCGCTATGATGTAGCGGTTAACAAAGAACTCATCAATCATGTGGAGGAAAAATGTTCTTATACAAATTCAACTGTGAAAACTGTGGCAGACCAATAATGTCCGGAACACGGAAATCTGGAACGTGCCCGCGCTGCCTTAAACTGGAGGAAAACGGCATAGACCATGTCATCGAACAGCGTATCAAACGAAATGTCGCAGCCGCTCTTTATCAGCATAACGCAGAACTGCATGCGCCTCATGACCCTGAGTACGCAAAGTTGAAGGCCGAGCTGAAGGATGAACTGCGAAGAGAAATGCAGTCTATTAACGACGGTATCCACGCCAATATGCGAAAAGAAATGCAGTCTAACAATGACCGCATTTATGCTTACATGGCAACGCTTCTTACAGCGCATACCGCAGTTGATCACACGCCTACACCAGTCGATCACAAAGATCCTTTAGTACCGCCGTGTCATGGTGATGAATGGACACCTAAGGAAGACCAAAGGCTATATAAAGAAGTACATGAAGCAATATATGACATCGCATTGCGGCATGGCCGGACAGCACGCAGTATTGTGTGTCGCATACGACACAGAGATATACTTAAGACCTGATACCAAAACTCTTGGCCATGAATTTTGACGTTTACTTTGAAGTTCTTTGGTGATATAATGATCTTAATGAATGAATGTTGGTAACCATCAATAATAAAGGAGACTAAGTCATGGCCAAGAAATGTTTGAATTGCGGAACTTACGGTGTTGTATTGGTAGCGGATAAAAGTCAACCGTCCAGATATATGCCAATCGCGGCACAAAGTGACTCTGATCAAGACAATCGCTGGACAATCAGCCATCCAGTGGTTGAAACAGATCATTGTTATTATTGTACAAAAAGGCTGTCAAAACAAATCAGTGATGCGAGATCATATGGAATATCAACGTACGACCAGAAAGACAGATAACAGAGGCGAGGCCTATATTTTGGTTTACTTAGGCCTCGTCTTTATAGCGGCGTGTACAATTGCTTTATATCTTTGGAGGTAAAATGCAAGATGAAGATCCTCGCTCTAATGAAAAAAATGATATCGCCAAGGTTCAAGAAGACCCCGGACCAGACCCTGACGATAACAGAACGTTTTATGACGATTGGGAGTACACCCGGCCCCGGCACTCACATCTGTAGTTTTCCAAGACGGAAAGCTATGTGGTGCCTTGACTGTGATACCCTGTTTCATAATGCAGGTGTATGTCCAAAATGCGCAAGTTCGGCCATTACACCAGTTGCATTACGTGTACCTTTTGCAGCATTGAGCTGCTTAGACAAAATCACAGCATTACGAGGAGAAAGTTAATGACTGACTTTGTACGTCAAACAAAAGCAGAAGTTGCCGAAGAGCTTAAAAAGCTTAAAGATTGTGGCACACTTCTTCTGGTCGGCAAAAGCGGGCGTATCGGCGAGGAAGATATTCTTATGTCGATACGCATTAATGACATTGCGGGGTGTGTATCCGTGCCTAAACTCATAAAAGAATTGAATGACGCTCGATCTGATGGAGACCTTGAGCCGGTACGCCGAGTAGAACTTTCAGCGGTTGTTATCGTACAAGCAAAAGGGAACATACGCGCGGAAGACATCCTCGCCCTTGAGCAGCACCTCAACTCTATTGCAGCAGCCAAAATATGGCAACAGTTGCAGTTAGGTGTGCGTGTACATGTAGGTGAAATAAAATGAAGAAACGACTTTTGGCAGCAGCCATAGCCTGCACTATCAC
>JALNZH010000360.1 GCA_023229405.1 Bacteroidota bacterium | reverse complement strand
CGGTCATTAAAGAGATCCGCGTCTATGGATATATGATCGGTATCGACCTTTCAGTGGATAGTGCTCCGATTGTTGATTCGATGCTGCAAAAGGGAGTGCTGGTGAATTCTACCGCAAATACGGTCATTCGCATTCTTCCTCCATTGATTGCAGGGAAAGATGAATTTGACATCATGGTGAAGACGTTAGAAAGTGTGCTTATTGAATTTACCTCGAAGTAATCAATTGAAGTGAATAATTCCGCCATACCGCCAAGAGGAATGATTTCCCGCATACCCAATGCGGGATCACTTTTTACGACTATTCAGGCAAACAAAGCATACATTGAAAACCCTCCGAAACAATTCAACATTAGGTAAATGCCCTCACTACCCATTCACAAGAACATTGTTCATCATTCGTGATTGGAACTACGCACTGGATTTACCTATTATTGATTCTCAAAAAAGATTTGGCTATACTCGTGAAGGAAAAAATTGAAGTATTGCCTATGAAAAAAATCCTCTTAGTTGTATCCCTTTTCACTTCTGTTCTATTCTCTCAGAATAAATTCTACAATTTTTATAATGCCGGTCTGGAATTTATGGAAAAACAGGACTGGCAGCGGGCCATCGTTGAATTTAAATCGGCGGCATCATTGGAATTCGAAGATGTTCAGCGAAAAAGGACGTATGGAACACGATTTATCGAATATTATCCTCATCGCGAAACGGGTATTGCGCACCTTATGCTTGGGGAAGTGGACATTGCAAAAAAGGAATTGGAACTGTCGTATGCATATCGTTCCACGAACCGAGCCGAAGAATATCTAAAAAAGATTTCAAATAATCTTCCCGAAAAAAACAGTGTAAAATTTTCAGAAACAAAAGAGATTCCCAAATCTACTGTAAAAGAATCCGGTCAGCCACCAGGCGATAAAGTTCCTGCTACAATTTCATCTCGTCCGACGACAACTCCAGGCTCTGAGAAGCCGATCGGTAAAGCTAATCTGTTAATCGTTACAAAAAAGTATGACCCAAATACGTCCACCCAAGTGGGTTCACGCCTTGCGGTCGCCGTTCTCCCGTTTGATTCGGATAAACAATCGGCACAATACAAAAATGCAGTGACCAATGAAATGATCAATGAACTCGTTAGATTACGTAGATTTAAAGTGATCGAACGGTCCGCCATCGACAAAATTGTTAGCGAACAGAAAATGCAAGCATCGGGTTTTGTTGATGACAAGTCTGCAGTAACATTGGGGAAAATTGCCGGCGCAGATGCATTAGTGATTGGAACGGTAACAATAACCGGAGGTGTAATAAAAATTTCGGCACGACTTGTAGATGTTGAAACCGCTGAAACGCTCATTGCTGAAGATGCTATTGCTGAGAATATTTCTCAAGAAGCGATTGATGCTGCGATTGCAAATGTTGCAACAATGGTATACAATGAACTTCCAATCATAGAAGGTGATATTATTAAAGTGGATGTGGATGAATTGTATATTGATATCGGCGGACTAAATGGAGTGAAAAAGGGGAGCAAATGCGTGGTCTTCCGGCAAGGCGAAAGCATTAAACATCCTATTTCAGGTGAGATTCTCGGCAAAAAAGTCACTCGGTTGGGAGAAATCATTGTCATTCAGGTTCAGGAAAAATTTGCTACGGTAAAACCGATTGAAACTGAGCAGGATATTAAAGTCGGCGATAAAGTGATTATTAAATAATGCACGTAAGGAGCATGTATGATGAGATTTCTGTTGTTGGTTTTATTTCCAGTGTTGGTTTTTGCACAAGACAAAATTCCTGATTTTAATATTACCGGTGCAGGTGCTCGGGCAGAAGGATTTGGGGGGGCATTTATCGGATTGTCAGATGATGCAACAGCTGTAGTTTGGAATCCTGCAGGACTTTCTCAACTGGAACGTCCTGAAGCTTCAATTGTCACTCGATTTATCGGAGAAACCAATAGTTATAAAGACAATACGAATTCTTCATTCAATGCCGATGAAAGTCAGAGTACGTTTGGATTAAATTTTGCAAGTCTCGCATTACCGGTTAAAATGAATGAGATAACATTTGTGGTTGCGGTGGCATTTCAGCGTCAATTGGACTTTGCTGAATCACGACGGAGACAATTTCAATTTTTAGATAATTCAAATAATCTTATTACGATCGATCAAAAATTAGAAACAACTGGCGGAGTAAATACGATAACACCTGCTGTCTCCATGAAATTGAATCCCATGGTTTCTGTTGGTCTTTCCGCCAATATTTGGACAGGCTCACACGAACGCGATGAATTATTGATCGGTAAGTCTGGTGCCATCACGTTGCGCGATCGATTCGTAACAACTGCAAATTACAGCGGATTTAATCTCGTGTTCGGAGGTATGATCGATTTAGAAGCAATGGAATCGGGTGCCATTCCATTAAAATTAGGTGCAACATTTAGAACTCCATTTACTTTAAAGGCGGACGGTAGCGATGATCAGACCAGAGAATCAACACCGTTTAATCCAAAAGAACGTTTCGTCGTCAGTCAGGAAGTCGAAATGCCCGTTATGCTCGGATTTGGAGCATCGTATCGTTTCGGAGATAATATGACAATTGCCGCAGACTTTGAATTGAGAAATTTCAAAGGGAAAAAAATAAATAACACAGCATCGTCTCCCTTCAGCGGTACGGGGAAAAGCTCTTTTTCTCTTACAGAGAGCGACGATAATCTCAATCAATTCAGAATTGGCGGCGAGTATCTTATTGTGGCAGATAACGGTGTGATTCCTCTTCGTGCAGGGTTTAAAAATGTCCCCACGGTGCTGGCGAACTACACGTATGAAGAAAAATCTGAAGAAGAAGTGCCGACAAATAATCAAGTGAGAGGAACCGGCATATCTTTTGGCAGCGGTTTTATTTCTGATGCATTTGCTTTTGATATCACACTCGGGATAACTTCATATACACAAACCTATCATCCATTCGGTGGAATTGAATATTCGGTCGCAACCATAGGTTCTTCTGTGATATTCTATTTTTAGACATAGCTGTACAAAATAAATGCCTTATTGACAAAAATTTATCGAAACAAGTAGATTTATGGAAGATATTTTAGGTTGAGAAAAGTAAGCCCTCCCCTACATTTCTTACAGTGTTGGATGAGATGTGTGATGGAGCGAAATTTAGGAGGATTGAGTGAGCTTTTTCTCCCCCTACCAAGGGAGGGGTATGAAATCATGAAGGGACTTTTGATGACGTTTTTTGCCAGCTACGGGCAAGTGCGAACAGGATTCATCGCGCACGTTACATTTCGCAAGTGGTTCTTGTG
>JALNZH010000358.1 GCA_023229405.1 Bacteroidota bacterium | reverse complement strand
GTATGTTTGCTGCGTACCATATGTTCTGCAATCGCTTTGCGCATGGTATCCATCTTAATCACGTCAACGCGTCCTGCAGGGTAGGTAATCGGTGCTGCCGGTTTCGGTGCGGCATACGCCGGAGCTGCCGATTTTTGTACTGGTGCGACGGTCACTACACCAGATTTTTTTTTCTGCACATATCCAAGAATATCATTCTTTGAAACTCGTCCGTTCGCTCCGGTACCGGAAATCGATTCCAGTTCGGTCATGGAAATACCTTCCATGCGTGCAATATTCAATACCAACGGCGAATAAAATCTGTCGCCGTGCGCTTGTTCATGGGTAACTGTCTGTGAAGTGGCAACAGCATGCAGCGCAGGTGTTGTTTCAACTGTTGCAACAGGTTTCGGTGCATTCACCAACGCAGAAACAACAGCATCTGAACCGGTAGAAATTTTTGCTATCACAGTGTTTACACCGACAGTTGTCTGTTCCGGAAATAACATTTCTGCGAGAATTCCCGCTGCTGGAGCAGGAATTTCGGAATCTACTTTGTCCGTACTGATCTCTAATAATGTTTCATCTTTTGCGATTTTATCACCAATCTTTTTATGCCATTTGGTGATAGTCCCCTCTGCGATACTCTCTCCCATTTGCGGCATGATCACATTCACGAGAGTTCCACTGGTAATAGTCGATTGAGCTGCCCGAGCAACTGCAGCGGGTTTCAGTTCCGGCGCTTGAATTGATTTCGGAGCGACAGGTGCTGGTGCGGAAGTTGAAACGCTGACTGTCGCGTTAGCATCGGTATTGATGCGAGCGATAATTGTATGCACACCGACTGTTGTCGTTTCCTGAAACAATAATTCTGCAACTATGCCTGCTGCTGGCGCCGGAATTTCGGAGTCCACTTTATCAGTGCTGATCTCAAGCAGTGTTTCGTCTTTAGCGATTTTATCGCCGACTTTCTTATGCCATTTGGAGATCGTTCCTTCGGCAATGCTTTCGCCCATTTGAGGCATGATGACATCAACTAACGCCATAATTAATACTCTCTCTTTTTAATACTTAATTGAAAATTTTCAAATTACAAAAACAACCAGGGAAACCGTAACATTAAAACGCAGCCAATTCCTGCAATGCAACGACCATTTTTTTTGTATTCGGTAAAAAAAACTCTTCCAGCGTGGGACTGTACGGTGTCGGTGTATCAATCGCTCCGATGCGTTTTACCGGTGCATCCAAATATTGAAAACAGTGATCCGAGATCAACGCTGAAATCTCTCCGCCAATTCCACCGGTAATATTGTCTTCGTGCGCAATCAGTACCTTCCCCGTCTTCCGTACCGATTCATAGATCAATTCGGTATCCAACGGCATTAAACTGCGAAGATCGACGACTTCAATGCTCACGCCGTTTTCATTCTGAAGAACATCCGCCGCTTCTAATGCCATATGGACCATCGATCCATAAGTTATGATAGAGATATCGTTTCCGATACGTTTCACATCCCCTTTCCCGATCTCTACAATATAATCTGTTTCGGGAACTTCACCTTTAATGTGACGATACAGCCGTTTGTGTTCAAGATAGAGGACGGGATTGTTATCGCGAATAGCCGCTTTGATCAATCCTTTAGCATCATACGGTGTCGACGGCGCGACAATCTTAAATCCCGGTTGGTGAAAAAACCATGCTTCGGGATTTCTCGAATGAAACGGTCCGCCATGAATTCCGGCACCGCTGGGAAGCCGCACAACCATCGGACAGGGAATGTGCCAGCGATAATGAACTGAAGCAGAGTTGTTCACCAATTGACTGAATCCAGTGGTTACGAAATCGGCAAACTGCATTTCCGCTACAGGACGCATTCCAACAACGGCAGCACCTGTTGCAGCGCCGAGAATTGCCGTCTCTGCCAGCACTGTATCAACGACACGATCCTCACCGAAATGCTGAAGAAATCCTTTTGTTACTTTGAACGCTCCGCCAAACGGACCAATGTCTTCGCCAAGAAGAAACACGGAACTGTCTCGTTCCATCTCTTCCCAGAGTCCTTTGGAGATTGCTTCGATATAGGTAATATTCGCCACGTCTGTGTGTATTGTTAAAATATTCAGAAATAAAAATTAGTCTGCGTATACTCCAACCGCCGCATCTTCTGCAGGCGGATACGGTGAGTCGACGGCAAATTGTGTAGCATCTTCCAACTCCGCAAAAACTCTTTTTTCACACTCTTCTTTTATTTTCGTGGTAAGAATTTTTTTGTCCATCAATAGTTTTTCAATACGCATCACCGGATCTTTTTTCTTCCATTCCACAAGAAGTGTTTTCGGAACATATTCTGCACCGTCATGCGCCGAATGTCCGTGCATTCTCATGGTTACAGATTCAATTAATGTTGGTCCTTCACCAGCACGTGCGCGCTCTACGGCAGCTTTACAAATCTTATACACCAGTTCAAGATCGGTACCATCGATAGTAAATCCTGGAATACCGTAACCCATCGCACGATCAGAATATTTCTCCATCGCTTTTTGTTTTGACACCGGAGTCGAATACGCGAACTGATTGTTCTCGATAATGAGGATCATCGGGAGTTTCATCACGGAAGCCATTGCCAGCGATTCATGCACATCGCCGACATTGCTGCCGCCGTCCCCAATGTACGTGAGAGCGACCGCGTTCTCTTTCCGAAGTTTGCTTGCCAGCGCAACACCGGCTGCCATCGGGATCATTGCTCCGAGGTGACTGATGTTACCGTAAATTCGAAGAGCAGGATCAGCATAATGTCCTGTGCCATCCCTTCCCTTCGACAAGGAATTTCCTCTCCCTAAATGCTGCAGCATCAAATTTCGAAGCGATTGTCCCTTTACCAAATGCGCTCCCATATCGCGGTGCATAGGAAACAGATAATCCTGTTTTTCGAGCGCGAAGGCACTGCCAATAGCAGTTGCTTCGTTCCCGTTGCCAGTATACGCGCCGCCAACAATTTTTCCCTGACGATAGAGCTTTAAGATGGACTCTTCAAACTCACGCGTAAGGCGCATATAGTAGTAGAGTTGAAGATATTGCTCTTCAGTTATTTTAAAGTCTTTATTTTTGGACTTTGGTATTTTTTTTTCTGTCGGTTTCGCTTTTTTCATCTACAGTGATAAATGACTGATGTTACGCAATAAGGTAAAAATGGTTCGACGCGGCGCAGAAACAACGGTCATCCTGAGCAAATCCTTTGCTGTTTGTTCCGAAGGAATCCCTGCGGGAAAGGATGCGTCTCCCGATAGGGATGCCTTCGGCAGAAGGATGACGTAACTATCTTAGCCTGCGCCTTGCTCAC
>JALNZH010000359.1 GCA_023229405.1 Bacteroidota bacterium | reverse complement strand
AATTCATACTCCTGCCCCAACTTAGACAATAGTTTGGCTAATTCAAGAGTAGCTTTTTTTGATTTATCTGCTCCTAATACTGATGTTAGATCCCGTAATCCAATTGCAATTCTTTTCTTTCCGGTTTTCGGTATTGACTCTTGCTCTAGTATTGTAATTGCACGCCGATCATTATTTTCCCGGACTCCGATGGTAGAATCCGGTAACACAACTATCTTTTTGGGAGTATATAATATTTTCTCCAGTACTATTTTTGACTCTTCATCGCGGACTGTAACAATATCAACATTTTCCACTATCCATCGCGTTAAATACGATCCCCACGTTGTTTTAATTGGTCCTGCGCTAATGCCATATAACATCACAGGAACGTGGAATATTTTTGCAATAAAAATGTAAATTGCAAACAATGGTATCGGCCCGCGGAATATATCAATAGTCAAATCAATAAAAAAATTACCTGCACCAAGGATTAATAAATCACTTTTACTGATTTCTTTGGAAATCCGCTCTAAATCACTCTTATCATCGCCAAAATTCAATCCTTTGAACCATTTGCCTTTGGCATCGTCCCGTGAATTATACTCGAGGTTCTTTATCATCGTAACCCCGTACGCTTTTTCCTCCTGGCGATTCGGATGCCGGGAAAAAGCATGGAAGGTAAAATCAATTTTTGGGTAATTATTTTTTAGATATTCACACATCACAATTAATGGTAAATCATCACCGGCATTTTCAATGCCATACGCTCCAGCAAACAAGATCCTTTTTTTAATTTTCGACATATGAATTTTCAAAAAAAATGAAATAGAATATCGTTTTAAGATTTATTTCCGTGTAACAAATCATCCAAAGGAATTACATTGATTGTGCATGACTCCCTAGGTAAAAATAGCTTTTCACATGTCTTTGTACCGTTTTGTGAGAATAGCCAAGATTGTTTGTTGACCGGCTCGGATCGAAAACCCGGTATCCTCAATTCATCAATACACACAAGTAACGAATGTGTTAAAAACGGATCTTCGACAGCACTACTATTTTTTATTCATACCAATTACTGTAATTTCACGTCCGATACAGAGTTCGGCGAATTTATTATATATCTGACGTTTTAAACTGTTGTTGTTGCTATTATTAAAGTGGCTTTCCAGCAACATTCTTTTATTGTGGATACTCTTTCCAACAACGTTATCCCCAACGTAATCTTCTCCCATGAACATAAAAAGCTCCAAGGGGAAACTCGTTGTCTCATACACAGATTGTATACCAACCCTCGCAAACAAACCATTCAGCGATTTCGAATCAAAATAATTTATATGGTGCCTGGGAACAACCCACCATGGTTCTTTCCCCAGTTCTTTGTTAGCCATCAGCTGTAGCGGATTAAAGTCGTTGGGACTCGAAATACATATTAAACCGCCAGGCAAAAGAATTTCCTTTACCAATTCCATCATTTCTATCGGATTGACAACATGTTCTAAAACATTATTCATATGAATGACATTGAATTTTCCAAATTCGGTGTGATTCTTTTTGGAAAAAAACTCGTGCTTAACATTAAGACCAAGAACATTAGTTGAATATTCATACGCCGGTTTCCCAGGTTCAACTCCGAGCACATTCCAGCCCCGTTCTTTGCCAATTTTTAAGAAGAAACCGGGTCCAGATCCGATATCAAGTATATCCTTCTGTTGACTACCACCCAAATATTTCTCAAATAAATCATACTTTTCATTGTGATCTATTGACCACCAGGCAAAATCTTCCTGGTGTCTTTTGATATAATTATCAATTTCCTTTTGATAAAACTGTTCACCATAAAAATCCTCTTGAACATGTTGATCAACGAGCGGTATAACATGTTTTAAGCCGCAGTGAGTACATTCAATGACATCAAAGCCATCTTTTGTAATAAGCATGTTCCCCGAATGGTCTGTTCCGTTTTTGTCTGTCCAATTTTTATTCATGTATCAGATTAATTATGTGTGAAGCAATGACCTGCATGTTTGCAATGTCAGGCCGATAGTTATCTTTTAAAAGGGGTTGGTTATTTGCACAATGTTCCAAAAAAGTTTCAATTTTTTCCTGGACCTGATTCTCAGTAATTTCATTCAAGACGCCAACTGACGTTCCGAAGTTTTGCGATTCAAATATCTGCGCAGAAGCATGATGATCAGGAGTTAAACAGAGATAGATTGCCGGAATCCGTAAAGCTGCAAGCTCATAGGCAGTTTGTCCGAATGATATTACAGCAAAATCTGAATTCGCCATCGCTTGAGCAATATTATCCGGTTCTGTCAACAGATGATATTGTAATGATGAACTCTCTAGTGACTGCAGTAACTCATTATTGAAACGAAATCCTTTTCCCTTGATGATTGTGGCAGTAAAATTCCCGCGTAACTTCTTTAAACAGTTTACAACGAATCCTGTGATATTGTTCGGATCCGTTCCCCCCATCGAGAGTAAAATATTTGGCACTATATTTTTGATTTTCGTATGCGGTTGCAGAAATTCTCTTCTCAGTATGACGTATTCCCAACCAGACAACAACATCCCTTGAAATCCGCTCCAATCCATTAACTTTACCTGTGGAACGGGAGGATACAGAGCGAGATCGGCCTCACATCTTTTATTCTCGGGATCATCGATTGTTACAACTTTCACCCCTGTCACAGTTTTAATCTGCCGTACTGCCTCGCCGGAAAGATTATCCCGCACATCCAAAATAAGGATGGAAGCGTTTGTCCGGGTAATACTTTCTATCAGCCATTGTTCATAGTTGAATTCGCCGGATTGATCCGGTGGAATAATAACTTGAAAGGAACGGGCGATTTTTTCAATACCTAATACTGAAGTACGTACCGCAAATGTTATCACACAATTGTGTGCGGATTGTAATTCCTCAGCTAACGCAAGACATCGCACGACATGCCCCATCCCTACTTCTACCGAACCGTCACAGCGGAATAATATATTCATCTTATTCACTTTTCCACTGAAACACACCAGTTTTCTGCACTGCCTCCCATTTTTTCATTTGTTCCGAAACTTGCTGGTTTACTGCGGAGTGTCTGACCGATCTATTCATTTCAACAATCTCAGGATTGCTTCGCAGCCAATTGACCACTTCAAGAAGATCGAGCGGTTGATTGTTCCACAATTGCTCATACACAGTGGAAAACAATTTATAGTCCGGCTCCTCATCGATGGTCAATCGCAAGTCTCCAACTCTGTATTCATCCGGAATATGCATTTCCACTATCCTAAATTCCTCTGGATGGCGTGAGAGATATATGCTCCCCACATGTTCATTATCA
>JALNZH010000027.1 GCA_023229405.1 Bacteroidota bacterium | reverse complement strand
GATTTGGTCGGCACAAGAAAAGAAGCACAAGAACCCCTTGCGAAATGTAACGCGCGCGATGAATTCCGTTCGCACTTGCCCGTAGATGGCAAAAAACGCCATCAAAAGTCCCTTCATGATTTCAGACCCCCCTCTGTATCTCCCCCTTGGTAGGGGGGAAAGCGCGCTCAATTATACACAACGGGATTTTATATTAACGGGCGAGTTCAAGTTTTTTACACATTTCATACATTTCTATGTCTTTTCTTGAACGCTGCAGGCGGATATGGCTTGTGCTTCCATTGTAACCAGTCATATAGAACATTCTTGCCGCGCACGATCCGTGTTCCTCAACCTTAGCATTTCTTTGTATTTCTACTCCTGGGTAGCGTCACAGTATAATGAAAAGGAGATCAAATACCGTAATTCTATGTGATGCTGAACCCTGAAAAGATATAGTTCAGGGTTCGGGGTGACCAAACTGAGTCATTACCTGCTTATGACCTCCCTTTTTTCTTATGTGGGAAATCCGTACCATCAACGAGTGAAAAACAAGACTATATTGTCCATATTTATTTTCTCATTTTGTCTGAGCCAGCCAGACAATTTTGTGGTGCAGCAGTGGATGGTGGAGAACGGACTGCCGCAAAGCACCGTCCGTTGTATTACGCAGACCGTTGACGGTTATATCTGGGCGGGAACATGGAAAGGACTTGCCCGTTTTGATGGTGTGCAAATGACCGTGTTCAAAGCCTCCAACACTCCCGAACTTTACTCTTCTAATATCATGTCTCTTTTTTCGGACAGCCGCGGCCGGCTGTGGATCGGCACGGATGCAGGAGGACTTGTTCGCTATTCTGAACATCAATTCCAACGGTTCGACAGCGCTCAAGGTTGTCCCGCCAAACGGATCCTCTCAATGAATGAGGACCGGTTCGGCACACTCTGGTTCGCCACCGAAATTGGAATCTTCGCCTACAACGGAACTCGCTTCCTCCATTTCACTGCAACGGATGGCCTGCCGTTCACCTATGCGAATCAAGCGCTTCCGCTCCCGGATGGTTCGATGTATCTCGGTTTTGTAGGATTCGGTACTATCGTGCAGCTGCTGAACGATTCCCTCGTAATTCGTGAGACATTCTCCGTCGGCGGATATACCGTTGCCATCGATACGGCGGGAATAATCTGGTACGGAGACCGAAAGAAAGGATTCGTCCGCCGGTTTCAAGGGAAAGAAACGATCATACAGAAATTTTCATCGTCGGTTCCGCGTGAAACATATCTAGTGCGAAACGGAGAGAAATGGCTGCTCACCTCCGACGAAATCCGCATCTTCTCCGATGCCGGTGAACGGATACTGACGCAGAATGACGGGCTCCGTTTCTCCGATATCACTACAGTCTTTCAGGACCGCGAAGGGAATGTCTGGCTAGGGAAGGAGGGGGACGGTCTGATTCTGCTCAGGAAAAAGAAGATCTCCAGTCTTTCTCTTCACAGCGGATTTCCGTCCGATCTCACCCAATCAGGAATGGAGGACCGTACCGGTGTTGTATGGATCGGAACATGGGATGCGGGATTAATCAGGATGAAAAAGAAAACACATGAACGGTATGAACGTTATCTGCTATCCCCCGGCGTGTTGTCGGTGTTCACGCTATGGGAAGCGAAGGATAGTTCGGTTTGGGTAGGTACGTGGGGACACGGAGTATACCGCATCAAGAACGGAACGCATAAGCAAATCATCCGCGGTCCGATCGATGCGGTGACATCCATCGTTTCAATCGCGGAGGATGCGGACGGCGGCATATGGATTGCAACGGCGCATGACGGTCTTTTTTCTTTCAACGGTGCCAAGGAGAAATTGTGGAATACCGAGTCAGGGCTTTCCGGCAATCGTGTCAATTCCGTACTGGCTGCCCGTAATGGGGACGTATGGGTGACCATCTCTGGGAATGGTGTGAACAGGATCTCCAAAGGGAAAGTGACGGTGTTTCAACGCGGTTCGGGATTGAACGATAATTTTGCCTCTCCCATCTATGAGGACCGGCAAGGATCGATCTGGATCGGTACGAACCGCGGACTTGCGCGTTGGAAGAATGGTTCCTTCACATTTGTCACGGAAGAACAGGGCTTATTCGACGGTGTAGTTGCACAGATCATCGAAGATGACCTTGGTTATTTCTGGATCGGCGCGATTCGCGGAATCTACCGCGTCAGTGCTCAGGAACTGAACGATGCAGCGGAACAGAAAATACAGTCGGTCCGTTGTTATACTGTCGGAAAAGAGGATGGGATGCTGAATGAAGAGACCAGCGGCGGCGGAACACCTCGCTGCTGGAAAAATTCCGACGGCACGCTCTGGTTCACCACCTCGAAGGGGATCGTTATAATCGATCCGGACAATGTGGCCTCGAACCCGGTCCCTCCCGGAGTGTTGATCGAAAACGCATGGGTGGAAAATGTGGCTGTACCGCTGAATGAAATGGTTACATTACAGCCGGGTGAAACCAAGATCGAATTGCGGTACACCGGCATCAATTTTACGGCGCCGAGCAAGATCCGGTTCAAATATCAGCTGGCAGGATTCGAGGAGCGGTGGAACGATGCCGGTACAAAACGTTTTGTTCAGTACACCAATCTCGATCCGGGCGAGTATCAATTCACTGTCCGGGCGGAAAACAGCGCCGGAGTGGAGAATGTTCACGGCGCATCCCTGCGTATTGTCGTCCTGCCTCCATTCTATAAAACGTGGTGGTTCATGTCGTTCATGGTTATGTTCTTTCTGACGGCAGGACCTGCGATCTATAGTATTCGAGTGCATCAGCTGAAGAAGGAAAAAGAACGTCAGGTGGAATTCTCCCGCAGACTGATCGAATCGCAGGAATCAGAACGTAAACGGATCGCCACTGAACTGCATGACGGACTCGGACAGAATCTGCTCATTATCAAGAATAAATTATTAATAGCGCTCCGTTCGCCAAAGATCAAATATCCATCAATCAATCCGGTGGAAGAAGCTTCCGATATCGTCTCCAGCACCATTGAAGAAGTTCGCTTCATTTCGCATAACCTTCGTCCGCACCAGCTGGACCAGTTGGGGATCACGAAAACGCTCCGCTCTATAATTAGGCAGATGAAGGAGTCCACCGCGCTCATGCTGACTTCAGAGATACAGGATATCGACGCTCTTCTTACCCCAGAGCAGGAGATCAGTCTTTTCCGTATTGTGCAAGAGTCATTCAATAACATTATCAAACATTCAGAGGCAACATCAGTCTGGGTTGCTGTCATTCGTCGGGAACATTCTATTACCGTGATGATTGAGGACAACGGGAAAGGGATCTCATCAGCTGGGGGATTTGGAATATCCGGAATGAGGGAGCGAGCGGAGATGTTCGCCTGGAATCTTTCGATCGTCGCCCGGCAGCCGCGGGGAACAACTGTAATGCTTCTTCTTCCGTTACAAACAATATGAAAAACCCTGTGTCCATATCCATCCTCATAGCCGACGATCATCCGATGTTCCGTGAGGGAGTGCGTCAGGCGCTTTCTGGTGATAGATCGTTGCACGTTATCGCCGCAGCCTCGGACGGGGAACAGGCGCTACAATTATTGAAGGAACTTTCACCTGATGTAGCCGTGTTGGATATGAACATGCCAAAGATGACCGGATTGGCGGTGGCAAAAGAATATAAAAAACAGAATGGGAAGACCGAGATCATTTTTTTAACGATGTTCAATGATGAAGAGATTTTGAACGAAGCGATGGATCTCGGTATCAAAGCATACATCCTGAAAGAAAGTGCCTCTATCGATATTGTGAATGCCGTTCACGCCGTACACGATGGCCGTCATTACCTCAGTCCCGCATTGACTGACAAGATCTTGAAACGCAAAGAGAAAAAAGATTCCTTTTATTCCTCCCATCCCCGTCTGACATTGCTTTCAGACCAGGAACGACGCATCCTGACGATGATCGCCGATTCCAAGACCAGCAAAGAGATCGCCGAAGAGCTCTTCCTCAGTCAAAAGACAATAGACAATTACCGATTTAAGATCTCCGAAAAGCTTGATCTCTCCGGCAGTTACAGCTTGTTGAAGTTTGCTCTGGAAAATAAAACGCAGTTGTGAAATAAAGAACAGAGGTCGTGGCTCAGAGAACAGAAAAACGGAGAACAGAGAGTCTATGCAAATAGATACAGCAAAAGAACTCCGTGCGAAATTTATCGCGCGCGATGAATCCCGTTCGCTTATGCCCATTGATGGCGCTCATCGCGCCATCAAACGTCCCTTCATTCATCGCCTCCCGTTCCCTCAATCCTCCAAAATTTCGCTCCCACCCACATCAGTACGGTTACAATGTTACCTCATGGGGCTTACGTCATATATTTTGTAAGATTCTATTTTATTTGACATGTTTTCACTGATGTTATACTCAAAGAGCCTTTATTTTGGACAGGTATGATTATTGGAAGAACACAGCGAACTGACGTCATTTAAAATAAAGAAATCGGTAAGATGCTCGGTTCAATGATAAAAGATTCATCCTCCTTTTTGATTGATAAATAAGTTGTTGTGATCTGACATCTGACCTGCGATCTTCGCATTCCGACCTCCAAGTTTCCGACTTGGACTTCTGTCCTCTGAACAAAGAGTACAATTACTCCCCCCGAAAGAGTAGATCACCCTCTACCAAACCCGACTCCGCCGTCCGATATTGCCTCTGTTCAATAAAGGGGAACACCGTTATGAAACTCATGATTGTCGATGATAATGAATCAATGCGGCTTATGATTAGGAATATGGTGGCCCAACCGTCCGATTCCGTAAGCGAGTGTTCGGATGGTCGCGACGTGGTGGAGACGTTTCAACGCGAATTGCCGGATGTAGTATTGATGGATCTGCAAATGCAGAATGTGGGCGGAATTGCTGCGACGCGGTCGCTGAAAAAGAAATTCCCGAATGCCCGGATTATCATTGTTTCGAATTTTAACGAACAGGAATACCGAGATGAAGCGCGCGATGCCGGGGCGGCATCCTATTTTACCAAAGAGAATTTGATTCAGTTAAAGCAATTCATTCATCAATAAATTCAGGAGTCTATATGAAGTATGTTGCTTCCACGCTGTCCGTTACAGTTCGAATGGCGATGCTGTTGTTTGCTGCACTCAGTATTGCAGTCGCACAGGTTCCGACAATCACATCGTTCTCGCCGACGTCGGGAATTTCCGGTTCGTCGGTCGTGATCACCGGAACGAATTTCAGTGCGACCGCCTCCAGCAACGTCGTCAGTTTCGGCGGCGCAAAAGCGGCTGTCACCTCCGCATCTACCACAGAGCTAACAGCGACCGTCCCCGCCGGCTCAACATATGAACCGATCACGGTCGTGGTCGGAGGAAAGGTTGCCGCATCCGCGAAACCGTTCCATCTGAAATTCTCATCGAACGAAGTGATCAACTCCGGTTCGTTTGCAACGGTGTCATCCTCCTACAACGCTTCCCCCACCGCCGGTAAGGCAAAACTGTTCGATGCAGACCGGGACGGGAAAGTGGATATCATCAATCCTTTTTCGTCTGCCGGTATTTCCGCGCTCGCCAATTCAACGAGCGGCAACAGCGTCAGTTTTGCGGCGAAATGGGATTACTTTGAAACGGGAAATTCCCACTACGACGCTGCGATCGGCGATGTGACGGGCGACGGATTCATGGAAGTAATCACCGCATCGTCCGGCAACGGAAAGATCTCCGTGTTTCATAACGACAATGTGTCTCCAAATTATATCGGCTATGACCGTTTCATTACCAAAACGACCTATACCGTTCTGGGTTCGGCAAGCAGGATCGTGACGGGTGATGTCGACGGCGACGGGTATAACGATCTTGTCTTCTCCCATTCTTCCGTCGATTCGATCTCCGTGATGCGGCACACCGGAACTTCCGGAACCGTCACCAATTCAACGTTCAGTGCGCGGGTGAATTATTATGCCGGGTCGAACGTCACATCCCTGGCGTTCCGCGATATCGACGGGGACGGGAAGGCGGATATCATCTTCACCAGCCTCACCGACAGCACGGTGAACGTGATGAGGAACGTCAGCACTTCAGGAACGATCGACGCCTCCTCCTTTGAAGCAAAGGTCGGTTTTAAAGTGATGCAGGACCCGTACGGCATGGCGATCGGCGATCTGGACAATGACGGGAAGCCGGAGATTTCCGCCTACAATCAATCCAGCACCAATTTTTCCGTTCTCCGCAACACGAGCACGTCGGGCACGATCACCGCAGGTTCATTTGCAGCACGAGTTAATTTCACCACCGGTGCGAATCCGCGCGGCATCGCCATCGGCGATCTGGACGGTGACGGCAAACTCGATATCGCCGTGGGAAGTTACACCGATCAGCTTGTATCGGTCTTCAAGAATACCAGCACGACAGGTTCGATCTCGTTCGCATCACGCGTCAATTACTCACATACTGGTTCCGCAGCGCAGGATGTGAACATCTGCGATGTGACGAACGACGGGAAACCTGATCTGAATGTTCTGGTCGGCGACCGGTATAATGTCGTTTTCAAGAATACTGCCGCCGCCGCCGTGCCTGTGTTCAGCAGCGATGTCTCATCGTTATCGTTTGGCAGCGTTGCCGTGAACAACAGTTCGGTCGATACCATCTGGGTGAAGAATTCAGGTACAGGGACGCTGACAGTTTCCTCCGTTTCCTCCGACAACGCGCTCTTCACCGTTTCTCCTTCCAGCACATCGCTGACAACAAATGATTCCACAGCATTTGTGGTTACCTTCACCCCAACATCATCAGGTGAAAAGAATGGCACCATTACGTTCACGCACAATGCGTCGGGTTCGCCTTCAACAGTGACCGTCACCGGAGGTCTGAGCAGGTCTGTCACGAATTATTCGCCGGCACGTACCACCGGCATCACCTATACCTCCATCATTTCTACCGGGACGAGTTTCAGCTGGAGGAATGGCGGGTCCAACACCAACGATAATAGGAGCGATCTAACGGATATTGGGTTCGATTTCTGGTTCATGGGTGAACGCTTTACGCAATTCAATGTCTCCACCAACGGATTTTTGGATCTGAATAGATACGATAACGCGACCGGTGCGCCGCTGCACAGTTATGACGATGACAATGAAAAATTCTACTATCAGCAGCTCACCTTTGCACCGCTGTACGACAATCTTACCGTACCATCCGGCGGAACTCTCGGCGGAAACATCAAATATACGGTCAACGGAACATTTCCGAACCGTGTGCTGACGGTGGAGTGGCTGAACATGCAGGTCCCCTCGAACACAACGCCGAGTCTGAACTTCCAGGTAAAATTGTATGAAGCAACCGGCGTGATCGAATATGTGTACGGCACCATGACTGCCGGAACTGCATCATATTCCTATACGCTCGGTATCCACGACAACAGCGCAACCTATCCGCCAACGGTGAAGCAAGCGCTCACGCAGCAGACGGTGAACAGCACCACATTCTCCAATTCACCGGTGTTCAGCTTGTCCTCTTTGCCGGAGTCGAATTCAACAGTTTCGTTCTCTCCGCCGACCGCACCGGTGCCGACCACTATCACCTTATCCAATGTCAAATGGAACAGAATGACGATCAGTTGGGATGACAATGCGGCGAATGAAGAGCTCTATGCCGTCTATCGGTCAGCCGACGGAGGAACGACCTTCTCATTCGTCGATTCACTCTCCGCGAACACCGCCACGTTCACCAATTACGGATTGTTGTACAACACACCGTACCAATGGAGGGTTTGTGCAATTCCTGAAGGGGGACTGGCATTCTCGGCCGGATTCACCGCCGGTACAACTGCCGGAACACTGACCGGAACCGTTACCGTTGGACCGACAGCAACGTATACAACATTGACGGCAGCCATCGCCGCCATCCGCACCGAAGGGATCGTGGCTGCGACGGTA
Source organism: Bacteroidota bacterium (assembly GCA_023229405.1). Classification (GTDB taxonomy): domain Bacteria; phylum Bacteroidota; class Ignavibacteria; order UBA10030; family UBA8401; genus UBA8401. Next base: position 13,967 of record JALNZH010000027.1, on the reverse strand, counting down.
TTTGAATTACAGTCAAATTATGTCAGCTCGAGCGAAACATTCCCGATCGATCTGATCGACAGTAACTGGACGAGCGCCGTCAAGACCCTCACGATCCGTCCTGCTGCAGGAGCAACGGCGTTGAGCATCACCAGTAGCAACTCCACCGGTACGCTCCACATCAACAAAGCGAACTATGTGACGATCGACGGCCGTCCGGGGGGAAGCGGTTCAGCCAAGGAATTGACAATTGAAAATACTTCTGCTTCGGGGTTTGCAGTGGAGTTCAAGAACATGGCAGGAAATAATACCGTGCGTTATTGTGTTATTCAAGGAGTGAATACGAGCTTAAGCAGCGGGGTCATTGTGTTCACTGGTTCTGCGGTGGATGATTACGGTGTTTCCAACACGAACGGAAATTTCAACAATACCGTGACGTATTGCGACATTCGGGACGGTGCAACAACACCGGCGAACCTGGTGAACATTTCCGGCATCAGCTCGCTGCTGGACAGCAACACCACCTTCTCGTACAACAATATCTTCAACTTCTTTGCAACAGCTACGAATTTCTCCCGGGGCATCTTCTGCCCGGGATTCGCGGAGAATCTGAACGTGATTGGGAATAGTTTTTATCAGACCGCATCACGAACTGCGACCGCTTCGAATACGGTATGTGCTGTGGATTTGAATGGCCCCACCATTACCTCCGCTCTCATCAAAGATAATATCATCGGCGGATCAGCGGCCAATGCTGCTGGTGGCGCGTTCATGCTTGGACCGAACACACAGAACGTGAATCTGCTCGCCATCTATCTCAATTCCACCGCCGGAGTGTTCACCGTGGAGAATAACACGATCAAAAATATCGATCTGTCAACGAACAGCACAAGCGGGACCGGCGCATTTGCCGGAGTTACGTCAGCAGGCGCCGATACGGCGTATGTCACCGGCAACACGATCGGCAGCGGCACAGGAACGGGATCCATTCTGGTGACCAGTGCGAGCAATAACGGCGTGCGGGGGATCTACGGATTCAGCGGAAGTCTGACATTCTCGAACAACATTGTTGGCTCCATCACAGTAACGAATACCACGACGAGTCTTCGCACATTCATCTATGCCATCAGCGTCGGCACGACAACCGAACTGGCGACCATCTCCGGGAATTCCATCGGTAGTTCAGTGACGCCCAACAGCATCAACCAAAGCAATCCGATCACCGTTGCAGCGTTCGTTCCGGTTGTAGGAGTGCAATACAATCCTAACGGACAGTTCTCCATTATCAATAATACTGTTTCAAATCTTACCAACAATTATGCCGGTACATTCCAGTATGGACAGGTCATCGGTATCATTCTAGAAAGCAGTTTTTCGTCGGGAACGATCTCGGGAAATTCCATACGATTGCTGAGTACGACGAGCCAAAATCCGAATACCGGAGCGCTTTCCTCGGTGATCGGCATCAGCAACGAAGGGGTGGGGGATAGTCTCATCATATCCAATAACTCGGTCGATTCGCTTATGAACACCGCCGCGTCCGCGTCGGTGCATGTCGTTGGCATCTTCACGACCGCCAATACGGCGGTGCAGAATACGGTGGAACGGAACCGTGTCTATAATCTGTACCTTGCTTCGTCCGATCTCACTTCATCACTCACCGGCATCCATGTCTATTCCGGTTCTGCCGTCTATAAGAATAACATGGTGAATATCGGCAACAATATTTCCGCCGCCTATGTTCTGACTGGTATGCTCGACGCAGCAACGGACAACAACAGTTTCTACTTCAATACGCTCCGCATCGGAGGAAGCGGTGTTGGCACCACCGCCACGAATACCTATGCGTTCCGCAGAACGGCGGCAGGGACCGATACGCTAAAGAATAATATCTTCCTCAACGCCCGTTCAAACGGCAGTACCGGGGGAAAACATTACGCGATCCATCTCAGTTCCGTCACAAGCCTCACTTCCAATTATAATGATCTCTATGTCAGTGGCGCCGGCGGAGTGCTCGGATTCTATTCCAGCGATCGTACGACACTGGCGCTCTGGAAATCAGGTACGGGAAAAGATGCCAATTCCGTGAACACAGCGGTGACATTCGTCTCGTCCGACAATCTCCATTTGGACGGCGCTTCCATCGGCGATATGAATCTGGTTGGAACACACGTTGGAGCCATCACGAATGATATCGATGACGATCCACGGCATGCCACACTCCCGTATTTGGGAGCGGACGAAGCATCCACGCCGCTTCCGGTGGAACTCGTCTCATTCACTGTCTCGGCGAATCGATTGAGCGCCGAATTGAAATGGAAGACAGCGACAGAAGTGAATAACTTGGGTTTTGAGGTGGAGCGGGGCGTGGGAAGTAACCGTCGTCTTGAAGGAGACGGTCACTTCGCATGGACGAAAGTTAGTTTTGTTGAAGGAAACGGAACCACCAACGCTCCGAAAGAATATTTATTTAGCGACAGAAATGTTGCTGCAGGAAAATATTCATACCGCTTAAAACAGATCGACCGTGACGGAAATATTTCTTACTCACAAGAGGTGGAAGTTACTGTCGGGAGTGTTCTAAAAGTTTTTGCATTGGAACAGAACTATCCGAATCCGTTTAATCCAAGCACAACAATTGGATTCACGCTGCAGGAATCGGGACTCACCACACTGAAGATCTATGATGTCATCGGACGTGAAGTGGCGACGCTGGTGAATGAACATCTCGAAGCGGGAGTGTATCATCAAAAAACATTTGATGGGTCGAAACTTTCTTCAGGAATCTACTTTGCCCGATTGCAAAAAAGCGATAAAGTGCAGTTGAAAAAATTATCACTACTAAAATAAGTAAGCGAAGTATATAAACCCCGGTGTCTTATACCGAGGATGCTTTTTAAAATATATTTTAGACCTAGTCACACTGCCGTTGAGTCTTATGACCAACGGCAGTGTGACTTTCACCCTTGCAAATGGCTCGTGAAAGCCATATAATGACTTCCAAGTAATGAAGACTTTTCGCTTCTCAATATCCTTTGTGCGTCTGCCGTCATGGCCAAACTTCACTTGTTGTTCACGTTACTGATCCAAGTAATTATTGCACCTGCCGTTCACGGACAAAACGGATATCATTTCGAACAATTGACAACGAGGAACGGACTTTCCTCTAACACGGTCAATACCGTTTTTCAGGATTCCAAAGGATTTCTTTGGTTTGGCACCGAGACCGGTTTGAATCGGTACGACGGCTATCGATTTAAAATCTTCCAAAACAACCGGAATGATTCCAATAGTCTTTCGAACAATTATATTTGGTCCATCTGTGAGGATTCCCAGGGGTATCTCTGGATAGGGACAGATGGAGGGGGATTAAACAGATTTGATCCCCGTACCGAATCGTTTCTCCGGTTTCAAAACAATATCAATGACAGCACCTCGCTCAGTACCGATATTGTCCAAACGGTGTATCAGGATGGTAAAGGAAATATTTGGGTCGGCACGTGGGACGGCGGTCTGAACCTGCTGCGGAAGGATGGAAAATCGTTCATCCGCTTTATGCACGATCCGAAGAATTCAACTTCGCTCTCTGATAATAAAATTCACTTTATCAAAGAAGATTCTGATGGGAATCTGTGGATTGGTACGGATGGCGGAGGACTAAATCGATTTGATCCTTCAACGTTGTCATTTATTTCGTTTAAACACGATCCGAAAAATCCGTCATCGCTCAGTTTTGATATGGTGACGGATATGGTTGAAGATGCAGAAGGGAATCTCTGGCTGACGACCTACGGCGAAGGGCTTAACCTGTTTGACAAGAAAAAAGGAAAATTCACTTCTTATAAATTACAAGGAAATGGTGTACTGCCATCGTCTAATGTCTTTTGGAAAATCATGCAAGACAGGAATGGATTGTTGTGGATTACGACACAAACAGAAGGATTGGTGATCTTTAACCCCTCGACGAAAACATTTACCTGGTTGAAAGAGAATAAAAATGCGCGCGGTGGGTTGCCGGCAAATATTTTGCAGGATGTGTTTGAAGACCGTTCTGGAGTTCTCTGGATCACCACGGTTGGGAAGGGAGTGGTAAAGTCAGACCGGAATACTCCGAAGTTCATTTCCGTGCAAAATAACCCTGAGGATGCAAACTCCATCCCGTCTGGTTTTATCTATTCTTTATGTGAAGATATCAACGGCGATATTCTTATTGGCACCATCGAATCCGGTGTCATACGTTTGGACAAGCATTTTCGAGTGAAAAAACGGTATCCAGTACATACGCCGAAAGGCCTCGCCGGCGGATATGCCAGATCAATTTTTCGGGACAGTGACAATAACGTGTGGGTCGGGACATATTACGGTCAACTCAACAAATTAGTCCGGGAGAGCGATATATTTCTTCATTTCAATCTTGATGCCCGGAAAGAAAATCCGATGCGGAATTATGTCCGCTCAATTTTTGAAACAGCTGATGGGAAATTATGGTTCGGTTCCCACGGCAGTGGCGGAATATCTGTTTTCAATAAGAACGGAACTTGGAAATATTTTACTCCTTCGGAAACTACGCAACTGTCGCTCAGCGGGTATGATATCCTTTCCATCCGCGAAGACCGGCGAGGCTATGTATGGGCAGGCACTCAAAGTTATGGATTGAACAGAATAAACAGAACAACAGGTGAAGTGAAAAAATACTTTCACGATCCGAAAAATCTCCGGTCGATACCGGACAATTCCATTCCCGAACTCTTTGTCGATTCGCGCGGGAATTTATGGATTGGCACAGCCTCTTCCGGATTGGCCCGATACGATTATGCAACGGACTCATTCGACATCTATACGACGGAAGAAGGACTTTCCGGCAATTCCATCTGCGGCATTCTGGAAGACGATCGCGGAAATCTCTGGATCAGCACGATGAATGCCATTACCCGGTTCAATCCGGAATCGAAGAGATACGATAACTTCAATTACTACGACGGCATCCGTTCCGAAGAGCTCATTTTTTCTTCCCGATATAAGACTGCTGACGGCAGGTTGCTGTTTGGGGGTACGGACGGAATTACGGTTTTTCACCCAGACAGTATCCAAGACCGCACCAACGATCCGGAAATCGTTTTCACCTCCTTTAAAATCTTCAACAAGGAAGTGCGACTTCCAATGAATATTGCTTACCTGGATACCATCCGTCTGAATTATGCCGATAACTTCTTTTCGTTTGAATTTGCCTCGCTGGAATATACCATGCCGGAGCGGACTGAATATTCATACATTCTGGAAGGTGTAGATAACACATGGATTGACGCCGGAAGAGTTTCGTTTGCAAATTATACCCATGTCGATCCAGGCAATTACCTATTTAAAGTCCGCAGAACAAACGGCAGCACAACCGCCAGTATTGCAGTCATTATTGATCCCCCCTTTTGGATGACGTCATGGTTCAAAGGCATGCTTTTAGTTCTCTTCCTTTCGGTGGGACCGGTCATCTATTTCCGGCGTGTAAGCCAATTAAAACGTGAGACGAAAAGGCAGGAAGAATTTTCCAAACAGTTGCTCAATTCGCAAGAAGATGAGCGGAAAAGAATTGCATCGGAATTGCATGATAGCATCGGTCAAAACCTTTTGTTCATTAAAAATTCTGCAGTGTTAGGGACGAATAAAAACGATATGAAGCGCTATGCGGATATTCGCGAGACGGCGGCATCATCGATAGAAGAAGTTCGAAGAATTGCATTTAATCTTTTCCCCTACCAATTAGACCAGCTCGGTTTGACAAAAGCAATCGAATCCGTCGTGCGGACAATAAATGAATCTTCGGCAATTCAACTTCACAGCGATATCCAAAATATCGACGGACTCTTTAACAAAGAACAGGAATCGAGCATTTTCAGAATTGTACAGGAGTGCTTAAATAATGTCATTAAACACTCCGGAGCAGATACAGGAATAGTTCAGCTGCGCGCAAATAATGAATCAGTACTGGTTACCGTAGGAGATAACGGACGCGGATTTGATATTGATCTCATACATCAAGAATCGAAAGGATTCGGCTTGAAAAATATCCAAAATCGAGTTATGCTTCTTCGGGGAACCATTACCTATGCGGTAACGGAAGAATATAAAACATTGATAACAATTATTTTGCCGATAAAGAAGTGAGTAAAAAAATAAAAATACTCATAGCGGATGACCATCCATTGATGCGCAAAGGGATTCGTGCAGTGCTTGAGGATGAACCGGAAATTGAACGGCTTGTTGAAGCGGAAAACGGCGAAGCAGCATTCGACAAGCTGAACAAGGAGGTATTTGATATTGCTCTTGTTGATATTGAAATGCCGAAAATGGGTGGCATTGGTCTGCTGCAAAAGGTGATGAAAGAAAAAATTAAAACAAAAATTGTTTTTCTTACCATGCACAAAGACAAAGATGTTTTTGATCAGGCAATGAATGCAGGGGCAAGCGGATATCTTTTAAAAGAAAATGCTGTAGACGACATCGTAGAATGTCTTCACGCAGTACAACAAGGCGGTTATTTTATTAGTCCTGCCATATCCGGCTATTTAGTGCAGCGGCTGCAAAAACAGGCAGAGCCGCTTTCGACGATTCCGTATGTTGATCAATTGACGAATGCAGAACGTGCTATTCTTAAACATATTGCCGAGGAAAAAACCTCGCAGCAAATTGCAGACGAGCTTTTTATCAGTCCCAAAACAGTTGAAAATCACCGCAACAACATCTCCAAAAAGCTGCATCTCAGCGGCACGCATAGTCTGCTGAAATTTGCCCTGTCGAATAAAGACCTCCTGAAGTAATTATTTATATAAAAAAATAATCGTCATTCCCGCACGTTTTTAGCGGGAATCTATAAAATGGATGCCCGATAGAAGCATTCGGGCATGACGTGATATTTATTTTCCCTTGCCGACCTTCTAGGTGCTTTCACCTATATAATTGAGTACCCCCATCTATTTAAGAATCCCGTCCAGCATTGCATTTTGCAGTAAAAATGACACTCCTCCTTGTAGACGATAACGATAAGTTCAGACAGATTATGAAAGATTTTTACTCACCGTACTTTGATGAAGTAGTTGAATGTACCGATGGAGTAGAAGCAGTTGATCGATTTTCAGTGGTTCATCCGGACTGGATAGTGATGGATATTAAAATGAAATCGATGGACGGCATCGAAGCAACGCAGAGGATTATATCCGGAGAAGAGAATGCAAAGATTATTCTTGTTTCTCAATTTGGCGATGAAGGAACAGCGTCGGCCGCCGCGGCAAGCGGAGCGATTGCGTTCGTAAAAAAGGATAATCTGGAAAATGTAATTGAGATAATCCGACATACAGCGAAATAATTGGCGAAAAAAAATAATGAAATAGAAATTGGAAATAAAACAAATACAACAACAACGATAGTGAGGTTTGTAATGAAGAACATTTTCTTTCTGTTTCTCTTGTTTATATCGACTGTAGTAAATATATCGCTCAGTCAAACGTGGAGTGCGCAAGCCAGCGGGACGAGTTTCGATCTTCGCGCAGTCCACTTTGTCAATTCCTCAATAGGAACAGCAGTGGGATATTCAGGCACAATCCGTCGGACTACGGATGGAGGAGTGACATGGTCTACACAAACGAGTGGTACATTAACGGATTTTCTGGGAGTTCATTTTATCGATGTGAACACCGGATGGGTGGTCGGTGGAAGTGGAAAGATTTTTTCAACGACCGATGGGGGAGCGACATGGTCATCGCAAACCAGTGGATTGTCAACGACTATTGAAGATGTGTTCTTTACCGATGCGAGTAATGGCTATGCAGTAGGTCGGGACGGAAAGTTTTTAAAAACAACGGATGGTGGTTCGACATGGTCTATTACAACGTTTAACACAGGCGAATGGTTTCAGTGTATTTCGTTTAGCGATGCTAATCACGGATTTGCTGCCGGATTTTATGGAAGGGTTCTACGTATTGTAAATGGAGTTGCAAGCCTGGCAAGGTCATCCTTTTCAAATCCACACATGTATGGTGTTGCCGCTATTGATCCGAGCACAGCATTCATTTGCGGCGCATCGGGTACAATTCAAAAAACTACCGATGGAGGAACGACGTGGATTAGTCAAACAAGTGGCACAACAAGTACGCTGTTTGAAATAATGTTTGTCGATGCAAATAACGGAATAGCGGTCGGTTCTTCGGGGAAAATAATAGCAACAACTAATGGAGGTGCAAATTGGTCAACACAAACCAGCGGAGTAGCAGTAGATCTATGGGGCGTTTGGTGTCCCGATGGTAGTACAGGTATTGTGGCCGGCAACGGAGGGACAATTCTTCGTTCAACCAATATAAGTCTTCCGGTTGAACTCACTTCATTTACTGCATCGGCAGAACAAAACAATATTGAGTTGAAATGGAACACTGCAACGGAGGTGAATAATTTTGGATTTGAAGTAGAACGCCGCGTAAAAGATGACGGTCATCTCCGATGGTTTAAAGCAGGATTTGTCGAAGGAAACGGAACAATCAACACTCCGAAAGAATATTCCTTCTCCGATTCCAAGGTTAATGCCGGAACATATTTCTACCGATTAAAACAGCTTGATCGTGACGGAAAGTTTTCATATTCGCAAGAAGTTGAAGCAACCATTACAAGCATACCAAAAGAATTTGTGCTCGCACAGAACTATCCCAATCCATTCAATCCTTCTACAGTAATCAGTTATCAATTACCAATGACCAATCATATTACTTTGAAAGTGTATGATGCAATTGGAAGGGAAGTAGCAACATTAGTGAATGAAGTGAAAGAAGCGGGAAGTTATTCCGCACATTTCGATGGATCAAGGCTTTCCAGTGGAATATATTTCGCCCGCCTTGGATCAAACGGAAAACAGGCTTTGATGAAGATGGCATTGATGAAATAATAAATTGCTCTTAGCAAAACAATAATCTTTGGAGTGCATTATGAAAAGTACTACCAGGTTTCTATTGCTGATGTATCTGCTGAATGGATCGATAGATCCGTTACTCGCTCAATGGTCACAAACTAACGGGCTTTCCGGAAGGAAGGTAAATGAAATTATTACATTCGGCGCAAATCTTTTTGCTGGAACCGATGGCGGTGTTTTTCGTTCCACCGATAACGGAGCAAACTGGATTCAAGTGAATACCGGTTTGACTGACACGACAATCGTTGCTCTTGCGGTTTTAGATACTATTATTTTTGCCGGAGATGCGGCCAGCGGTGTCTTCCGTTCTAACGACAATGGCACAAACTGGAGTGAGGTTAATAGCGGTTTAACGGATACATTTATTTCAGATCTCCTTGTTGTTGGCAGCACACTGTTTGCCGGAACCGGTGACGGCGGAAAAATGTTCCGGTCCCAAAATTACGGTACAACCTGGGCACAAATAACGAACGGTCTTTCGTTTTACGATGGCACAGTTCTCGTCTCCTCTGCCGGTAATATTTATTTGGCAGATGATGAATGCGTTATTTTTCTTTCCACGAATAATGGCTCAAACTGGACTCAGATCAGTACCGGCATAACCGGTACCTTTATCTCAAAACTTATTATTTCCGGTGCGAATTTCTTTGCTGGGTCAAACCGCGGCGTCTTTCTGTCCACCAACAATGGTTCAAGTTGGACTCAAGTCTCATCCGGTTTAACAGATACAACAATCAATGATCTTGTTGCTTCCGGCACAGATCTTTTTGCTGCGACTAACGGAGGAGTCTTTCATTCCTCCAATAACGGCGCCAGCTGGACCGATGTGAGTACCGGTTTAACGGATCTTTCGGTCAGATCCCTTCTTGTTTCTGGTACAGAACTCTTAGCGGGAACAGAGATCGGTGGTATTTTTCGTGAATCGCTTTCGGCGCTGCCTGTTGAACTTGTTTCGTTTACGGTATCATCCACGTTGTTGAATGCAGAGTTGAAATGGAAAACAGCTACGGAAGTAAATAATTATGGATTTGTAGTTGAAAAAAGAACCACCCCTGTTTCCCCTCTTTTGCAAGGAGGGGACGTAAGTGGTGGTTGGAGCAAAGCGGGTTTTGTTGAAGGAAACGGAACAATCAACACACCGAAAAATTATTCCTTCTTTGATAAATATCTTTCTACAGGGAAATATTCGTATCGATTAAAACAAATTGACCGCGACGGAAAATTTGTATACTCACAAGAAGTAGAAGTAACAATCAGCGAACCACCGAAAGAATTTGTGCTGATGCAAAACTATCCAAATCCATTTAATCCTTCTACGGTGATTAGTTATCAGATACCGGCGAACAGTCATGTGTCACTGAAAGTGTACGATGCGCTTGGAAGAGAAGCAGCGTTATTGGTGAATGAAGTGAAAGAAGCGGGAAGTTATTCCGCAACATTTGAGGCGTCGAAATTTTCCAGCGGGATGTATTTCTACACACTCACAGCAGGAAGTTTTACTGCTACGAAAAAACAATTATTGATGAAATAAGTTTGTCTATGATCTAAAAAAATTAAAGGTGAACTATGAAAATATTTTCTCTTGTTGGTCTCATGGCAATTTTTATGTGGGGAAATCTCTCTGCACAGACAACGGTAGCTGCCGTTACTCCCGCAAAGAATGCGCTGAACGTTTCGGCAGCAACGACAATTCAAGCGACTTTCAGTGCTGCAATGCTGGCAAGCTCGTTTAACGACACCGCATCGTTTATCGTCAGCGGAATGACCAGCGGAAGGCATCGCGGAACAATCGTTCTTTCTAGCGGCAACACGGTAGCCACATTCACCACCACGGTTGCATTTGCAACAGGGGAAATTGTCACTGTGGATCTAACGAGCAACTTAATGAATGCAGGCAGTGCCGCAATAACGCCGTTGGTCTATACGTTTACCGTTAAGACAAATCCTGGATCCGGGACGTTTGCGGCGAGCGTAGAATATCCTGTTGGACTTGGCGCCGAAGACGTCTTCATTAGCGATCTTGACGGCGATGGAGACGGTGACCTTGTTGTCGCCATTCGTGATGATTCTGATGTCGATTCCATTTCCGTATTGAAAAATAATGGCGATGGAACGTTTGCTGCAAGAGTAGTGTATGCAACGGGAAACAACGAGCCCGGCTCACTGTTCGTTAACGATCTTGATGGCGATGGTGATGGTGACATTGTCGTGACGAATCACGGTACCGCCCTTGTTTTCCCCAGCGTTTCAATTTTAGAGAACAATGGAGACGGGACATTTGCTGCGAACGTTGATTATGGGACTGGAGAAAGGCCTACGTCAGTGTTCATGAGCGATATCGACGGCGACGGCGATGGAGACATTGTTGTTGCGAATGAATTAGACAACGACATTTCTATCTTAAAAAACAATGGAAACGGGACGTTTGCAACGAAAGTGGATTATGCTGCAGGAGTAAGTCCCATTAAAATTTTCATGAGCGATGTCGACGGCGATGGTGATGGAGACATTGCTGTTACGAATAAATTAGACGATGACGTTTCCATCTTGATGAACAATGGAGACGGGACGTTTTCAGCGAAAGTGGATTATGCGACGGGAGATAATCCCATTTCAGTTTTCATCTACGATCTGGACGGTGACCTCGATGGTGACATAGCCGTTGAATGCACCGATTCTGTTTCCATCTTAGAGAACAATGGAGACGGGACGTTTGCATCGAAAGTCAATTATGCAACCGGCGGGGCTTATGGTTTCTTTATCAACGATGTGGATGGTGATGGAGACGGCGACATTGCTGCTGTGAATGACGGTACCAACACTGTTTCCATCTTGAAAAACCATGGGGATGGAACGTTTGCCGTAAAAGCAAATTATATCATTGGTGGATCTCTTAATTTATATTTTGGGATGTACATCAGCGATGTGGACGGCGACGACATTGCCGATATTGTCATTGTCAATAGTGTATCAAATGCGGTTTTCATACTTAAAGGACTACCAGGACCCTCAGTAACAACGGAGAATTCTGCAAACTTCGCCGTTAATTCCGCAACGGCGAACGGCACTGTGAACGCCAACAATGCCAGCACGACAGTTCGGTTCTTGTACGGGATTGTTTCCGGGATTTACACCGACAGTGTTACTGCAGCACAGAGCCCGGTCAGCGGATTGACGAACACTCCCGTTTCTGCAGTGTTATCCGGATTGGATTCGAACACGACATATTATTTTCTTGTTGCAGCAAGTAATACGGATGGTTATGTGCGGGGGGGTGAATTGAGTTTTACAACCACTGGCGGTCCACCTTCAGCAACAACTAATGCCGCTTCAAACATCGGACTTGTAACAGCAACGGTAAACGGTTCTGTGAACGCCGATGACATCAGCACGACAGTTCGTTTTGTGTACGGAAATGTCTCCGGTGTATATACGGACAGCGTTACAGCAACACCGAGTCCGGTAAACGGAACGACGGATACACCTGTTTCCGCTTCACTTTCGGGATTATCTCCGAACACAACATATTTTTTCCGTGTTGCGGCCAGTAATGCGGGTGGCTATGTGCGTGGAGGGGAATCGAATTTTACCACAACAAGCAGCGCTGTTCCTACTGCAACAACCAATGCCGCTTCAAATATCGGTGTGGCAACAGCAAGAGCAAATGGCACGGTGAACGCCGGTAACGCAAGCACGACAGTCCGATTTTTGTATGGAACAATTTCCGGCGTATACGCGGACAGTGTTACGGCGACGCAAAGTCCTGTAAGCGGGACGGTAAACACGTCGGTGACCGGTTCGCTTTCGCCATTAGATTCAAATACAACATATTATTTTATTGTTGCGGCAAGTAATGGAAACGGTTATGTGCGGGGAACCGAACTCAGTTTTACAACAGACAGCATTGGATCGTCCGGTTATGCGCTTCACTTCGACGGAACTGATTATGTTGCTGCAAACCTTGTTACAACGGTGACGAATAATCTGACGATGGAGGGATGGGTGAAGTGGGATGGAGGAAACGCAGTGAACCAATTGCTTATCTATAATGGTAATAGTGGTAATAATGGCTATGGAATTGTCTTGAATCCTTTTACCCTGCCCGACAGCAATCTTGGAATTCTCTGCGGAGGAGTAGCCTATTTGACCACGTCAACAACATTCACGATTGGTGTTTGGCATCATGTTGCCGCCGTTCGATCAGCTGGAATATGGAAATTGTACCTTGATGGTGTTCAATTGACCCTGACGAATACCGGTACTGTCCCCAACACGCCCGCAACAACGGGCACGAACATGGGGCAAAACTCCTTTGCAGGTACACTTGATGAAATCCGCGTCTGGAATGTTGCACGAACGGAATCCGAAATTCAAACAACAATGAATCAATCGTTGAATGGAGCCGAGACAGGCTTGGTTGCCTATTGGAGTGTTGAGGAAGGTACCGGTCCAACAACGGCAGATATTACTGTGAATGGAAACGATGGGACGATCAATGGAGCGACATGGGTTTCTTCTATAACAGCACTTCCTGCTGGTCCATCTGCAACAACCAGTAACGCTTCAAATATTGGTGTTGGAACTGCAAGAGCAAATGGAATTGTATACGCCAATAACGCGAGTACAACAGTCCGGTTTGTGTATGGAACAATTTCCGGCACATACACGGACAGCGTTACAGCAACGCAAAGTCCGGTAACTGGAACAACGAACACATCGGTTTCTAAATCGTTATCGGGATTATCAGCTAACACAATGTATTTTTTCCGTGTTGTGGCAAGCAATACAAACGGCTATGTGCGGGGAAATGAACTGAGTTTTACAACGAACAATACCGGATCATCGTCCGGTTATGCGCTTCAATTTGATGGAGTGGATGATTATGTCGAGATAGGAAATGCATCAGCATTTAGTGTCGGATCCGCGGTAACATATGAAGCGTGGATCAATCCCAGCAGCACACAATTAGGTTGGATACTTAATAAATGGGTAGACTTTATCGAAGATAAGCAATTACTGTATTCAGGAAATCGAGTATTCT